>JBAVRC010000685.1:0-1595 GCA_049694615.1 Thermosynechococcaceae cyanobacterium
TCTGGAATTCGGAAATCGATATCAGCAATCGCCACTTTAAGGCTATCCTTTCCCAAGCCTTTGGCGGGATTCCCAAAGGGGCGATCGCCACCCTGCAACCGGATCCGGCTCAAACCTCTCGACAGTCGGGTGTTCTCCAACTCATCGTGGCTAGTTTTCAGGTGAATGGGACAGATCATCCAGTGACGGATGGCATTGATGTAGTGGCATCGGACAATGCCCCAGTGCAGGCCAAATTGATCCGGCCTGGTTCTGGCTTTGGCGTTAGGGATGTGATCGGGTTTGTGGCAGGAACGGCTCAAACCGCTATTGGCGGCAGCAGTTTGGTGGGTAGCAATACCGACTTTGGCTCCCAAGTGGCAATCAATGCAGGCAACAACGTCATCGGTCGGGTGCAACAGTCCACGGCTACCCAGCCCTCGCTAGATCGGAGCTACTTCAAGTTTTCAGGGTCAATCAAGCTCATTGCCAACCAAAACCTCTCGCTCTAACGCTTATGAAACGCAGTATTTCCATCTTTACCCTAGCGATCATGGCTTTTGGCTGGAATCCGATGGTTCAAGCAATGGGCCGAAGGGCGATTGACTGTGATGTGGCACGTCAAGGGTTTACGGTGCGGGTTGCCCAAGGGATAGGGGTAGACCTGCGACTCAATTGCGGTGGGGATATTACCGATGCACAAGTGTCGGATCCATCTCGTGTGGTGGTGCGCAAGCGTGGTCCCCAGCATCTCTACATCAAAACCATTGCCCCTGTGTCTTTCCAAGGCAACTTACACGCCCTCGACGGGACCACCATGCTATCGGTCGTCACGTCGAGTGGGGATGTCTTTCAGTTTTTGCTTGCACCCGTGCAGGCGATCGCGTCTTACTCATTCCTGGACATTGGCGGACGGCAAGACCCGGTATTTCCAACGACTACAACGTCTAGACCTTCCAGAAAACAGATTGCACCCATCGCCCGAATCCAAGCCCCCGTGGTTGTGCCTCCTGCGGTTTCGGTTCTGCCTGCGGAAGCCTTAGAGGACAATACGCCGCTACCGTTGGTCTCGAAACCAATCGTGCCATTGGCAAAAGCAACGCTTAAAGAACCGCCGAAAGTGGCAACGCCCACACTTCCAGCACCCGTTGCCATAGATGTCGCGAAACCTGTCCCAGTGATCGCCGCCCAAGTCAAAACAACCCCTCCGAAAATCGAAGATACCCACAGTCAAGCCAATGCCCTGATTCGTGGTCTTCTAATCGCTAAGCAAAAGCGTCAGATCGGCTATCAATCCGCCACTTGGATGAAAGTTCAAGATGTGGTCTACCGACTGCGAAACGGTCAAACCATCGCAAAAGCGTCCTATCGTTCCGGGGTAGCCCTCAGTTTGATTGAGCGGCTATTGGCCTGGGGGTCAGTGTGATTCAACGATGGTTTAGTATTCTGCTTGTCGTAATCTTGGCCATCTGCACCTTGGCCCTTCCTGCGATCGCGTTTTCCTCGGACCTGCCCCTATCGCAACAGGGTCAACCTCTATGGCAGCGGATCTCGTTTACGAATTTGGGTCGAGTTGAGTCCGGCAATACGGGTATTCTGAGCAGTCCGAGTTTGAT
>JBAVRC010000686.1:0-4915 GCA_049694615.1 Thermosynechococcaceae cyanobacterium
GGATAGATCAATTTCATAGCGCAATACAGTGCGATCGCGGGCATCCTAAACCTATAGTGTGTCAAATCGAACGAATTTGGGGCCGTTTAGGAGTCTATGGCGATCGCAGTTGAATTCATTAATTTCAGTAAACAATTCGATACCCATGAGGCCGTCAAGCCGCTGAACTTCCAAGTTCCCAGCGGTTGTTTTTATGCCTTGTTGGGACCGAATGGAGCGGGTAAAACCACCACCCTCCGCATGTTATCCGGGATTTTAGCCCCCGATAAAGGCGATGCGCTGATTTACGGGCACAGCATTACCCGTCACCCTGAAGCAGCGAAACAAATCATGGCCTATGTGCCGGATGAACCCGGTTTGTATGCCCGATTACGGCCCTTGGAATATTTAGAATTTGTCGCGGGTTTATGGCAGGTGCCGCCCAGTCGAGCCATGCCCTACGCCCAGGAATTACTGGAGCGTCTCGGCATTTGGGACCGACGCGGCGAATTTATTGAAGCCTTCCCTCGGGGGCTGAAACAACGCTTGGCTCTGGCGGGTGCCTTCATCCATGAGCCCAAAGTGATGTTGTTGGATGAACCGTTGACGGGCATTGATGCCAACTTTGCGCGGTTGGTCAAAGACATGTTGCGGGACTATGTGCAGATGGGTAATACGGTGATCATGACCACTCACATCATGGAAATGGCCGAGCGCATGGCGGACCGCATTGGCATTTTTACCAACGGGTATCTTTTAGCCGAAGGGAGTTTGGATGAACTGAGGTCTCAGGCGGGTCCCCAAAATCATTCCTTAGAAGATGTCTTTATCGAATTGACGCATCAAGCCGAGGTTGACGGGTGAACGATCCGCGTTTATGGCTCCTCCTGCGCCATTCCTTGAGACTAAATTGGCGCAGTCCATCAGGGAATTTACATTCTTTCTTTGAGACAAGCAAAATCCTTGGACTCCTTGGTTTGAGTGTTTTAGCCCTCTGGGCTTATCGAGGATTTCCCGGAAGGCAAGATTTGTTGTTGCCCCATGTATTGCCCAAAGAAATTCTTGGGGTCACAGGACTATGCATCTATTACTTTCTATTTTTAGGAAGTTTAGGTCACGAGATGCTAGTCACGAGCCTCCGTCAGGATCCTCACTATGAATTCCTTTATAATACGCCGTTGTCTAATCGAACCTTGTTGACAAGTTATTTGATTAACGGTTGGATCATCCAATTCTTGCCGCTGCACCTTATCCTACTTCCAGTCTCCTTGGGGTGCGCAGTCTACTTTAGATCGCCTGCACTGTTGGGTGGAATTCATTTGGCACTGCTATGCACAATGGTGATTGGAGGTTGTCTATCGCTATGGAGTGTGTATGTTGTCTTGCAATGGCAACGCAAGCAGAAACTGTGGAACTTTACTCAATCGCTTACTCAGATCGTTTTTTGCTGTATGGGGATAGCGATTGTTGCGACTATTGGTATTCTGCCAGTTTTATATCAGTCTGGGTTCATCTCCAATCAAACTTTCTTGGCATGGTTAGACTTTTGGGGATCTTGGTTTAATCTGGAGCGTTGGATTCAGGAAGAAAATTGGGTAAGGCAATCAGGACGAATTATCGTGTTAGACCCACTGCCTACCCTCGGTTTTGTGGTTGCGAGTATCGGTGTTCTTGGGTTCACGCTTCCAGTCCTACCAGACCGATTGTTCACAACATTAAAAGGATTCCCAACGACAACCCGCCCGAAGACAAAGTCCCCAAAAACTGTTCAAGGCCAGCAAAGACCGTTTCAAACCAATCTCAACTCTCTTCTAGTCCAAAGAGAATGGCGGCGATTCCGTGTTCATTGGTTCAGACTGCTTCTCAGTGCCATAAGTTGTGTGGGGCTTCCTTATTATGTCTTGCTTGCGCCACGTTCGGATCAGGCAGCTCCAGATATGCCATTATTTATGGCAACGTTTGCGACAGCCCTTTGGCCAGCCTTGGCAGGATGGCTATGCGGATCGATTGTCTTTGGAGACGAAGATTCAGTGGCACTGTTGAAATCTGCACCCATTAACCTGAATCAGGTGCGGTGGTGCAAGCGTCTAGCGGTCCTGATTCCGCTTTGGGTCGCGTTCACACCCTTAATTCTAATTATAAGGTTGATGGGGTTGCCTTGGGGGTGGAGTGCAATCTTCATATTGGTGGGTCCTATCTGTCAGGTGATGCGGTGCTCATGGAATACTTGGCCCCTCCCTTCGATCCGATCTTATTTGGGACTGCCCCACAATAGTGTGGTGTCCATGGTGACACGAGACCGTTGGTTACGTTGGGGGCAATGGCTTTCAATCGGGTGTTGGGCGGGGGGGCCGTTTTTGATCTTTTACGGACAACTGATGTGGGGTCTGCTGGTCCTGAGCTTGGACGGTTGCCTGATGGCTTTAGCCTACCGTCGCTATCAGCACATTGGCGATATTTGGAGTTTTTGACCATGGCATCTCCCTCCACTCCATCCCCAATGAACCCCCTCTGGCTGCTGCTACGTCACGAATTTCGGCTGCGACAGCGCTATTCCAGTTGGAATTTGCAGAGCAATCTCATAGCCTGCTTGATTTTCTCAATTTTCTTGGCGATCGCTGTTATTGTCATTTGCCAACTGTCTTTGCAGGTCAAGGGCTACATCCCAGTGCTTGACCTATCGCTCCAGAAACTCCCTCCTTATGCACCGATGTTTGCGGGCGGGCTGTTTTATTTTGCTGTTTACATTGGCCTCACTACAGCGCTACTCCACCAGAAAAATTTAGGCGATCGCTATCAATATATCCTGCCTCATACCTCACCTGTCTTTACCCGAACGGTATTAGCCAGCTATATTCTCAACGATATTTGGGCCAATTCCCTGTTAATTAATCTTTGGTTGCTACCTTTTTCAGTAGCCCTAGCCTATTTCTGTCGCACCGTTTTCGTCATTGTGCATCTCCACTTAATGGCTACGGCAATTACTGTAATTGGCTGTACGATCTCCATTTGGTGGACTTATATTTGCGTAAAATGGCGTAGGAATAAAGCGTTCCAATTCTTTAACCAATTTTGCTTCTTGTTTCTTTATGGAGGATACTGCTTACTATTCTTTGGATTACCCTTCCTAGAAGGAAAGAATCTTTTCCCGCGTGAAATATTCATCCAGATCGAGAACCTGAAGAAAAGTTTAGTGGCTCAGGGTGGATGGTTTGGCCCTGAAAGTTGGTTTTGGGTTCCGGGCAGAGCTGTTTTACTCGATCCGCTGCCAGCCATCGGCTTGATTACTATCAGTATTGGTTTAGTTTGGCTAACCCTTCAGAAACTGCCTTGTTCCTTGTTTCAACTGCTCCAGGCAATGCCGACTGCCAAACTGCTCCAAAAGCCTGTGAAGATTGAAAAAGTCCAGTTCAAACAGCAGAATCTCATTCAGGTTTTGCTACTCAAAGAATGGCGACTGCTCGGTTGGCGAAAACAGACCTGGATTGTTCATGTGTTGGGACTTCCGTGTATATCAGGGATGCTGCTGATTTCAGGTAGCACTCTGGAGAAGGATCCCTTTCTCGTTATTGTCTGTCTTATTGTTTTGCCGACCTTTTATAGCTTAATTTTTGCCCTAGGTGCCTTTGGTCGTGAAGGAAATGCCGTGCTACTAAAAACAGCTCCCATTCATTCCGAAATGATCTGGGCAGGTAAGTATTTAGCCATTTTGCTCCCCATCTGGGGCTTAAACATTCCCGTAGCAGTCAGTCTCGGATTGATGGGTTATCCCTGGGGCTGGATGGTTCTCTTTCTGGCGATGGCTCCTACCTGTGGTGTGCTCCTTAGATCCTGGAATACTCTGCCCATCACTGCCGGAAATTCCCTATCCAATTTTGAGCTTGAGCAATCAGGCATCCGAGACATCAAACTGCTCATTTGGTGTGAATTAATGTCCCTATTACTTTGGTGGCATGGTGCCAATTGGATCCTAAAAGGTCAGATCTTAGAAGGTTTAGGGTTATTGTGCCTTGAAGTTTGTGTTATGGTCCTGGCTTACTGGCGATCGCGGCGGTTGCCCAATGTTTTAGGGTTTTGAGGAAGATGGGTTGAGTGCCGGATAGTGACATGAAAGTAGTGATATATCAAGTCTTGGCATGGGGTTTACGGAGCGGTAGGGCAATGGGCTGCGGGTAAGGAATCCGTTCATGGTTCACCTGTTGCCACACAGACACAAAAACCTGGGCCAAAACATCCAGATCGTCTCGGGACAGTCGCGCATCATTTAATTGCTGATCTTCCCAGCGGGTCTTAAAAATTTGCTTAATGGTTCGAAGGGCTACGGCGGGGTCCGACTGCTTCATTGCCCTCAGGGCTGCTTCACAGGAATCAGCCAGCATCACAATTCCCGTTTCCCGGCTTTGCGGCGTTGGCCCAACATAGCGAAAGTCTACCTCCGAGACTGAAACGGGGTGAGATGCATTCTGCTGGGCTTGTTGACAAGCCTGGTGGTAAAAAAAGGCAATCAGCATCGTTCCTTGGTGTTCGGGAATAAACGCTTGGACCGCAGTGGGCAAACCGATCTTCCGGGCCATGACCAACCCCTCGGTGACGTGCTTGCGAATAATCTCGGCGCTTTGCCAAGGACTATCGATGTCCGCATGTTTATTAGGACCGCCAAATTGATTCTCAATAAAAAATTCAGGGGCATGGAGTTTGCCAATGTCGTGATATAAGGTCCCTGTTCTCACCAATTCCACATTGCAATCCATGGCCCGTGCCCCAGCCTCGGCAAGGGTTGTTACAAACAACGTATGTTGAAAGGTGCCTGGGGCTTGTTCCGCTAACTGCTTCAGCATGGGACGATTGGGGTTGGCTAATTCTGCCAAGCGAATGGGGGTCACCAAATCAAATATTTTTTCCAGGTAAGGGCTTAAACCAAGGGCCACAATACACC
>JBAVRC010000687.1:0-1708 GCA_049694615.1 Thermosynechococcaceae cyanobacterium
CGATTTTCCCAACAAACTGTAGCTATATGTTCAGACATGGCACCCTATTATGAATGGCTATCCCAGCAATAGAATTTGAACCCCGAACATGAACCACAGTCCAAAGAGGAGTAGGGAACTGGTCGCATAAACGGTAAACCGATGCAGGACGTTGTTGTAGGTGCAATGGATCGCACTATGGGTAACTCGCAGCAAGACATAAAGCCAGCTACCGCCAACAAACACCAAGGTTACCGATTGGGTGACAAATATTGTGAGGCAGAAGACATAAAACAGAACCGGCATCTCGAATAAATTTTTGAAGTTGTCAGCCGCATTCGTGTTGTTCAGGCGTTCCGCCATTTGCCGAGAGGTTGATATTTCTTGAACCGCTATCTGTCGGCTTCGCAGTTCGCTAATGCGATCGACATAAAGACGAACCCAAACCATGAAGGTGAGCGCAATCATAGCGCAGAGAGGCAAGAAGATCTTTGTTTGCGACATATAGCGATCCTTCAGATTTAGAACCTTTATCGATCTACCAAATGATGATCAATGGTAATCCAGGTCGGAAATCTACCTGCTGTCCTTGCACTTCGCCGTCAAAACCAAGTTTAATGCGATAGTTTTCTCCCACACTGAGTTTGATTGGTTGGGTATTGAGGACAGCTTGAAATTCTGGTGATGGACTCGTTGCGATCGGACTAACAATTTCTACCCGCGTGATTTCGTGGAAACCAATGGGATGTTCTAGCGGTTGAGCTTTCTCTGGTGGAGCTTGATCGGGACGGTTCCCAAACGGAATCTCAACCAGCATCGGCTCAGTCAATACGTCACTATTGGTTGCGATCGCCATGCTGACGGTTTCAGGCAAATAGGGGGGATGGTACGCCCAACTGGAAAATGGAGTTGGGTTGCCAGAACCCTTCACTGGACGCAAACAAATGCCAAAGAGGCAGAGACAATGGCGATCGCGCCAGCGTTCCCACAAGCGGGTGCGACGGATTGGTTCAGACTGTGCCTCGGCTGGATTGTCAACCCACAACAGTTCCACCATGGCATTGTGAAAAAAGAACCGCCGATTGGTAGTGCCCTGCCCAGGATGAGGATTGGCTGATCCTTCCACCCAGCCAAACGCGACAAGCGCATCGGCAGCAGGTGCGCCAATATCCGTCATCAGAAAGAGATGGTCAAGTTCAATGGTCATTTTATTTAAGGTCTTGCTACTGCAAGAGTAAACCGAGTCCGAGGGTCAGCAAACTAGCTGCCAACACGATCGCACCAAGGTAAATCAACAGGATCAATCGGGTGGGTTTAACGCCTTCCTGAGGTGCTGCCCCAAAAAAGCCTGCTGAGATCAGGATGGGGGCGAGCGCAAAACCCACACGAACCCATAATTGCAGTGAATTGCTTAGCATCGTTGCTTCGATCGTCAGTTGGGCAATCAGTGCCAGTAACACCAGCACACCTGCATGGGCATGTCCGGCACGGTAATACGAACGTTGTAGTTCAGTGCGAATCACTTTGGTTTTGCCCATCTGCGTGAGCAAGAAATATCCTCCAAATTGGATCGTCGGCACGGTCAGTAAAATCAAACCGATCGCAATTCTTGTGGCATCACTTAAGTAGGTTGGCCTAGATAAACCGAACTTTCACAAGGAGGGCACAGTTGACCCAAACCCATATAGGTCAGGCATTTCATCCCATTTAGGATAGTTCGGCTTTTCAA
>JBAVRC010000688.1:0-1730 GCA_049694615.1 Thermosynechococcaceae cyanobacterium
AGGGCAAGAGCGGTATTGCTGTCCCGCATTGAGTGGGTACCCCCTAAACCTGAGCAGGCAAAATGTCATCGTCCAAATCCTCCTCTTGGCCGTTCATGCCGTAGTCATAGGGCCCGTGAGTGACCACAGGCAAGACCTCCCAGTTTTCAATAATGGGGGGAGAACTCGTCGTCCACTCCAAGGTGAGGGCATCCCAAGGGTTGTCTCCGGCTCTCTTCCCGGCCATCCAACTCCAGACAATATTGACGGTGAAGGGAATGACAGAAGCCGCTAGGATAAAGGCTCCCACGGTACAGAGTTGGTTGATGAACGCAAATTGGGGGTCGTACATCGCCACCCGCCGGGGCATGCCCTGTAACCCCAGTTCATGCATGGGTAAAAAGGTGAGGTGGGTTCCGATAAAGGTGAGGATAAAATGCAGGCGACCCAAGGGTTCGTTGAGCAGCCGTCCCGTCATTTTAGGGAACCAGTGGTAGATGCCGGCATAGATGCCAAACACGGACCCGCCAAATAACACGTAGTGGAAGTGGCCCACCACGTAGTAGGTGTCGTGGACATGGAGATCGAAGGGAGCTGTCCCCAAGGTTACGCCGCCCAGACCGCCAATCACAAACATGGACAGCAGCCCGATGGCAAACAGCATGGCACTGGTAAAGCGAATTTTACCGCCCCAGAGGGTGGCTACCCAGCCGAAAATCTTGACCCCTGTGGGCACTGCCACAATCAGGGTAGAAATGGTAAAAAACATCCGCATCCAGGGCGGGGTGCCGCTGGTAAACATGTGGTGGACCCACACAAACAGCCCCACCAGGCAAATGGCCAAACTGGAATAGGCGATCGCCTTGTATCCAAAGATGGGTTTGCGGGCATGAACCGGAATCACCTCCGACATAATGCCGAAGATGGGCAAAATCATCAGATAAACTGCCGGGTGGGAGTAAAACCAGAACAAATGCTGGTAAAGCACCACATTGCCACCTGCATCGGGCTTAAAGAAGGTCGTGCCGAAGTTAATATCAAACAGCAACAAGACTAACCCCGCTGCCAACACCGGCGTCGAGAGCAGGGCCAAGACTGAGGTGGCTAAAATGGCCCAGCAAAACAGGGGTAATTGATCCCAGGCCATGGTGGGGACTTTCATTTTCAGGATCGTAATCACAAAGTTGAGCGAGCCTAAAATCGAAGACGTTCCCACCAGCACAATGCTCAAAATCCAAAGGGACTGGGCATGGTTAGCTGTAATTAAACTCAAGGGCGGATAAGCGGTCCAACCGGACTGCGACCCGCCAAAAAAGAAGCTGGCCATCAACAAAGCGCCCGCTGGCGGATTCAACCAAAAGGCGATCGCATTTAACTTTGGAAACGCCATATCCCGCGCCCCAATCAGCAGCGGCACCAGAAAGTTACCAAATCCGCCAATGGCACTGGGCACAATCCACAGAAAGATCATGATGGTGCCGTGATTGGTCATAAAGGCGTTATAGAGACTCGGGTCGAGGAAATCTGGGTCGGGGGTGGCGAGTTCGATGCGCAGGGCCACCGCCATGAGTCCGCCCATCAAATAAAACAGGAAGGCCGTGACCAGGTATTGAATGCCAATCACCTTAGAACCTGTTTGAAAAGTTAGCAGACAGCCTACCCAGCTTGGATTTTAGGCTCTAATCGACGAACCATCAAATGCACCATAGCTGCAAAGAGCATCATTTCACTAGTCGTAGATAAAAATTCAT
>JBAVRC010000689.1:0-8234 GCA_049694615.1 Thermosynechococcaceae cyanobacterium
CTCTAGGGCCACTTTGGCCTTGTATTGGGGCGCGTATTGTTTTCGTTTGTTACTCATGAACTACTCCTAGCATATGGGGGACGTTCAGAGCTTATGACCTGGTCCAGTTTTTGGGTTCCACCTCATACCGTTGCCCGACTATCGGTAGGGGTGCTGGCAACACTCTCTCTGGTGTTCAATCTGTCTCCATATTGAACCGCCATGATAGCCTCGCCCTGTAATTTCGTGGTGGTTGAAAACTGCTGGGCTTCGAGGGTTGTGGTGCGGGCTTCGAGGCCATCCACCCGACCTTTGAGGGTGGCCAGTTCTGCCTTAAATTCTTCTTGCAGTGCCTTGACCGCTTCTAGATCTTCTTTGGTGGCAAAGCGATCGCTGATTTGGTCGAGGCAGGCATTGAGGGCCGCCGCCATCTCATACCGAGTTGCTGCGCGATTGCCCCGAAAGGTGCCATCGGGATACCCGGCAATACAACCGTAGCGTTCCACCAGCGACTGAAGGGCTTGAAAGGCCCAGTCCGTCGGCTGAACGTCCGACAGTTGCGAGACAGCCGTAACTTGACCCATGTTGGCATCTTGCTGGGTCGCCAACATTAGGCTGTCAACCGAATGTATCGTCTCAGCAGAGGCGGTTTGGGCGAGAAATGCGACCATACCTAGGCTTCCGGCGACTAAACGTGTACTCATCATTGCGTCCTCACTCAAAATATCCGATGAAGGTAAGCACAATGGTAGGGGGCGATCGCGGTTCTCCACATGGATCGATTGGCCTAAAATGACTTGTCGCGAAGTCCTCTTTATTTCGGTCTTAGTCCTACAAAAGTCCTATAAAAGTTCGAGCAGGAGCGTCAAAGAATAGGACTGATGACCCTTGTTGGGGTGCGGTTGAGACCTTTAAAGTAGAGTTTTAGGTTAATCTGTCCGTTTTATGACAATCTCTCTCTTCCATCGCATGATGAAACGCACGGTGAAAGGCAGACCATGGAACCTCAAAAGCAACGCTCATAACGTTCGTGAATCCAAAAGACCAATGACCGTTCCGCTGCTGCTGAAGTTGGAATGGATGCTTCTGGGATTTACGGCACTCACTGTATTATTAACCGCATCCTTGATCCTAAAGTCAGGGTCAATCATTGCGACCTTTGTCTGGCTCACTATCTTGAGTATTGTGGTACTCGCGCTCATGCGATTAAAAGAGCCAAGTCAAAAAATTGGTAAGGTCTTCTACACCTTACTGGAATTATTGGTGCTGATTTTACCTTCGTTTATGAACGGCGGTCAGCCTTTTCTTCCTTTAATGGGTCTGGTGATCGTGATGCGGGGCTGTCAGCGATTTGAGGGCTTGGGTCGCATCATCGTTGCGGGCTCAACATTTTCGGTGTTTGGTCTCACCATGCTGCGGCATCCAGAGGGTGTTCCAGCTGCCCTTCTGAAATCGTCTCAAAACCTTAATCATAATACGCTTCAATCCTTGGATCTGACTGTTTTGATGTTACAATTCAACGCCGCTCTATCTTTTGGGATGGCGCTCTTTTTTGTGATGCTGTTGATTAATGCCCTGATTGACGAGCGCCAAAGCCGTGCAAAATTAGTTGAAGCTCTCGAACACCTGCGTCAGTATTCACTTCGCATTGAAGACCAGTCTGCCCTCCAAGAACGTAATCGAATTGCCCGCGAAATTCATGATTCCCTAGGTCATACTTTGACGGCCCAAAGTATTCAGCTCGATAGCGCTTCGCTGCTTCAGTACACCAATCGCGAAGAAGCCAATGAATTTCTTCAAGAGGCTAAATTGCTGTGTAAACAAGCTCTTCAGGAAGTCCGGCAGTCGGTTGCTGCTCTGCGAACTGATCCGTTTCGGGGCAAGTCTTTAAAACAAATTGCAACGGTACTGGTTAAAGAATTTCGAGTGACCACAGCCATTGAGCCAACCTGCACGATTTCGATAAACCATCCTATCCCCAGCGATTTGGTTGCAGCGTTCTATCGTGTGTTGCAGGAAGCGCTCACTAACATTTCACGTCACAGTGCCGCAACCGATGTTGTGATCCAACTGTTTACCCAGTACGGCGCTTTGAATCTCCAGATCCAGGATAATGGGAAAGGATTCGACCCGACCCAAAACTCTACCGGATTTGGTCTCCAGGGGATGAAAGAACGAATTACAGCCCTCGGCGGACAGTTTGAGTTAACGAGTCAACTTGGGGCGGGCTGCCAGATTTCAATTCAGGTTCCGCTCGTGATAAGGCTTTTGCATGATTCGACTATTGCTAGTTGACGATCAAAATATTGTTCGCAAAGGGCTTAAGGTTTTGCTGGAAGCTCAACCTGGGTTTCAGGTGGTGGGTGAAGCAGGCAATGGTCGAGAGGCGATCGCCCAGGTCGAAGCCTTGCAACCCAATGTGGTGCTCATGGATGTGCGAATGCCGGAAATGGATGGGGTTGCGGCCACACAGATCATTTGCCAAAGTTACCCGGAAACCCGTGTTTTGGTGCTATCAACCTTTGACGAAGATGACTATGTTTCGCGGGCGATGCAGTTTGGGGCCAAGGGGTATTTGTTGAAAGATTCCCAAGTGGAAGAATTAGCCCAAGCCATTCGCGCGGTTCACAAGGGTTTTACACAACTGGGTCCAGGGTTATTTGAGAAAGCGATGGCCCCGATTCCTCCCATGCCAGTTCCATCCGTAGTCCTACCGCCAGAGTTAGCCGAACTCACGCCCAGAGAACGCGAAGTCTTGTGTTTGATGATCGACGGTGCATCCAATCGCGAAATTGCCGAAGCGCTTTATATTTCGGAACGCACGGTTAAGAACCACGTCACTAGTATTCTGGGTCAGATTAATCAACGCGATCGCATTCATGCAGCAAGATTTGCTGGTCCTTTTCTGGCGCTCATGCGGTCATAGGCTTGGTATCGATGATGCGGCAGTGTTTTCCAATCTATTCGTGATGCATTGAAAATGGCTCATTACAGAAGTTATTTCACGAAACAATTGCTGCTTTTGATCAGCACCCTGACCCTTGCGGCTGGATGTACGATACCAGCTCCACCTCCGTTTTCTAGACCTAAAATCATCGAAATACAGGTTACTTCACCCAAGCTCAAGCAATTGCTAGCGACTGCACTTGAACAAACAAAGGTCACTCACACCTACGACCCGGCCTATGTTGCGATCGCCTACCCAGGTGGCGATGTCCCCAGCGATCGCGGAGTCTGCACAGATGTAGTAATTCGGGCCTTTCGAGGGATTGGGATTGATTTACAAAAAGAAGTCCATGAAGATATGGCGGCTCATTTTGCAGCGTATCCCCCGGATTGGGGTCTCACAGGCCCTGACCCGAACATTGATCATCGAAGAGTCCCCAATTTGATGACGTACTTGGAACGCCAAGGTAAGGCGATCGCCCTGACGCAACGCAAGGAAGATTACCTACCAGGGGATATTGTGACTTGGGATCTCGGCCAAGGTCAGCAACACATTGGACTGGTGACGCAGTTCAAATCCGAGCGGACGGGACAGTTTATGATTGTGCATAATATCGGCAGCGGAACGCAACTGGAAGATGTTTTGCTGAATTGGCCTGTGATTGGTCACTACCGATATCTGAGGGAACAACCCTTGAAAACTTCATGAGGTTTCCAATGATTATTAATCCTCAAGACGTTCCTAAACGCACCACAACGGTCTACCCTGAACCCTTTAAGCCCCGTGTCGCCGGACGCATCAAACAAGCCCTTGGGAATGCCGCCGGACTCAAGAATTTTGGGGTCAATTTAGTAACCCTAGAACCGGGTAGTTGTTCTGCACTGAGGCATTGGCATACACTCCAAGATGAATTTGTTTACATCATTGAAGGCGAAGTTTCCCTCGTTACCGATGCTGGAACACAAATCCTAACCCCCGGCATGATGGCAGGATTCCCCGCAGGTGAAGCCAATGGTCACCATCTCGTGAATACATCCAATGCACGGGTCATTTATTTGGAAGTGGGCGATCGCACCCCCAATGACCAAGCCACTTATCCCGATGATGATTTGCTAGCGAAAGCTGGCCCTGACGGCTGGATCATTACCCACAAAAATGGCGCTCCCTATTAAAAAATTGATGCAGGGCTGAGGAATGGATTTATCCATGTCCTATCTGGAAAGATTAGGTTCAATAATATTTGGAAAATTCTCAAAATTACGACGCACCCAATCCATTCCTACTTCATTGTTGAGTTTAATTTTTTGAGGTGTATTCGCATAAATTTTGCCGAGAATATCAGCATCTTGATCGACCACAACCTTCCCGAACTTGAGATAGGTGCGACCAAACACCTTAAACATGGGATGCTTCGCTTGGCCAAAGAGCAAAATATAAGTACGCGTGCGATTTTCAGCCTCTGGCACAAAAATATGGCACTGAGCCGCCTTACCCAAAGACATTTCGCCGTAAAAAATAACCAAGGACGGAAAATGATTTTCTAGATGCGCTTTCATCGTGGTGGGCAGTAAGAAGAGATCCGGTTTTTGCAACTTCTCCAGCAGACTGTAGGGTGCAGTGGGCATGTCATAAAACGCATGGGAATGATGCCCATCATCGATGAACTGATGAAACTCAACATCCGTAATCCGAAACAAGTCTCGGTGAGTGCCGTTTTGATGATTGTAATCGTGCATATTCAGCAGCATGGTCAACAAATCTGTCTCGATACTGCAATCTGCGGTATGCCCAATCAAGTTGTACCTGCTCGCAATCTCATTCAATACGGTAGGAATTGGAATCTTTGGCTCATACCCCCCATAGGACCAGATAAAGTCCCCTTGCAGAATGAGTTCTAAAGGCTGTAATTGGGGCAAGGTTTTCTTCCCTGATCCAGGTAATACGGTGCAGCCTGCGGCATCGAACGGTAAGGCATGGAACGGGCAAACGACTCTACTGGTCCCATCTCCTTGGACCTCGCACCATCCTTCTGACAACATGGCACCCATGTGGGGGCAGGCATTGGGCAGGGCTTGGATCGATCCAGCCGTATCCTTCCAAATGACGTAGTCAATACCGTACAAGGAAACTTTGCGAGGTTGGTTGACGGCGAGCATCGACTTGTGGGCCAGCAACCAGGGCGCACCGGGCAACATCGACGGCATAGGGTTCTCCCGTAGAGATAAAATTGTGAAACATTCGTCGTGTTTCCAAAATATGACAGAATATTCACATTCGTCAAGTCCTCCCACACGCCACACCCTACGTCGGCAGCCCAAACAGCAGCGCGGCAAAGAACGCGTTGAAAAAATTTTGGATGCGGCGGCTGCCGTCTTCGATGAAATGGGCTATGAAGCAGCAACCACCCACCTCATTGCGGCCAAAGCAGAAACTGCGATCGGTTCCCTCTATCAGTTTTTCCCTGACAAAGCGGCCATTTTCAAGGCCATGGAGTTACGCCATGCGGAACGGGTTAAGGCGATGTGGGACCAGGTTGATTTCCCCGCCATGGCTCAATTGCCTCTGCGCAACATGATTCATGAACTGACCGTATCGGTTGCCAAACTGTTTGAACAGCCGGTCTCGCGGGTCGTGTTTGTGCAGTTTTTTCTGGCCCGCGAGATTTTTCAGGCCATTGATGAAAGCATGACCCAAGAGGCGATCAACTTCACGGCGATGCTTTTGCAACAGCGAAATCCCCTCTTGACCCAGGAACAGTCCGGGCTGCTGGCAGAAGTGTGTGTGCATAGTAGCAATGCCGTGATGCTGGCGGCACTGCGCAACCCGGATCCAGCGCATCGCCAACAGTTGTCCCAGCAGATTGAGGACTTGATGGTGTCATATTTAGACCCCCATGTGGGGGACAATCGGTTGCACCATGTAATGAAAGTAATGATGTGCCCCCACTGCCAGTCGCAACAGTTATCCAGAAACGGATATCGTCGCGGGAAGCAATGCTATCGCTGTAAGGTATGTAGGAAACAGTTCGTCGTTCGATAACGTATGTTTGCAAAACAAATTGCAGCGGGTTAACCGCGTTTCCTATCTATCCTTGCCTGCATCTTGGATATCAAATGCTGCGCGGCTTGGGTCGGATCCTCAGCCTTCATGATCGCCCTGACCACGGCCACCTGATTGGCTCCTGCGGCCATCACCGCATCAATATTGTCGGCATCAATTCCGCCAATCGCAAACCAGGGTAACCTTGAATGTTCGGCGGCGTAGCGCACGTATTCCAGTCCCGCGACGGCTTTATTGGTTTTAGTAGGCGTTGCATAAACAGGACCCACGCCAATATAATCGATCCCTTCGCTCATCGCCCGCGCCAACTCTTCAGGATTCGTGGTCGATCGCCCAATCAATCGCTGCGGTCCCAAGAGGCTCCGTGCCACCGCAACCGGTAAATCCTCCTGCCCTAAATGCACACCATCGGCATCCGTCGCCAGCGCCAAATCGATTCGGTCATTGACAATAAATAAGGCATTGTAAGTTCGGCAGAGCGATCGCAATGCTTGGGCACGGTCCCAGCGCACGATATCGTCCGCATCTTTGTCACGATATTGGACAAGAGAGACACCCCCCTTGAGGGCGGCTTCCACTGTGTCAAGCAACCCATCCACAGGCAAAGTCACCAAATAGACACAAGACCGTCGCAACCGTTGGAGCCGATCCGGTGGGCATAACAGTTGATGTTCCAAGCCATAGACCTGATAGCGCATCTGCTTGGCATCCGCTCCCAGCGCCGGGTCGTAAATCTTGCCATATTCTTCCAAAACCCGCAGCGCTTCTTGTACCCGACAGAAGTTGGCCTGCAAAACGGCGGGAATATCGGTACGACATTGCTCTTGTTCATGGGTCAACGCCGTTCCCACATCTCCTGGCGTATCCCGTGCCCTGCGAAAGTCAGCATGGTGCCAACGTCCCAGATCCTGTCGCAGGTGTTTGCACTGCAGTGCTAATGTGGCATCGTCAAGACCGAACCGACACCACTCTTCCACCACGCGAAGCCCTTCGCGGGCGCGATCCAAATTGGCATCCAAAATACGATAGAGCGGAACATTGGACTGGATCATGCCATCAATAGGGTGCATCATTGTGTTTCATCTTGCCGTCCAAATTTTATCAACCCATTGACTAGCGGGGCGTGGTCATCCGCTCCGCAGGAATGGGCATCCTGGAAATAACCCATGCAGGACAGGGCTTTGTCTACCCCATGTCCGCTGAGTTTGTCCCATTCCGTCATGGCTTAGATGTTAAGATTTGCAACAAATTCACATAAGCTAAGCGTTCATGACACTATTTTTCAGTTCTTGCGGTACGATTTTCGGTGCCTTTATAAAAAATTGATCGTTGGATTGCCAGGGGTTAGATGAGACGGAACAGTCTTGGTTCTGTTGCAACCGCCCCATACAGCAGCGTATTGTTTCCCTCATGTTGAAAGACCTGACTGCTTGATTCCCTTTAGATCCTGCCCGGAGTGCGATCGCCCATGAAAAATCACTCATTCATTGTCCAAACCACTGCCCTGCTTGCCGGAACCCTCGGGTTTGCAATGGCCCATGCGGCACCCTCCGCAATGGCGGTTGCCTTTAACCAGCAAGAGTTAGACCAGAGCCATGTCATTGCCGTTGCCGTTCCTTTGGCCCAGGGCGATCGCTATAACCTCCTGATTCTGGAGCAACTGTCCAATGCGCGGCAGTGTTGGCAAGAAGTGCCCGATGCTGGCGTCGTCGATCCCCTCCTGTTGAAATTCGACTTCACCAACATTTGCGGACGCAGTACAGACAGCAATGGCTATTCCATTCGCATTGCTGGGGAAGATAAAGCCTTAAACTATCGCCTCTCGATTGTCAAACAAGCGAACCACCTCGTGTTACTGGGCATTCCATCCCAGCGCAGTTATGGCAGCCCTATTGAAATTGCACGCTCCGGCAATCTCACAGCAGGATTCTTAAAACTGACCCTCAATCCGGGCTGGCGCTTCGCTAAACGGACCTATCAGGGCAAAACCTTAGGTCACATTTACTTGGCGAGCGACACGATGCCCAGTGGTGGAACTCCGGTGCTGACCGCCAATTCCTCCGGGACTAGACCCCTCTTTCAACCGCTCAGTTCAACCCGCACACAACCCACAGTCCTGCGATCGCCCAACAAGCCTTTTGCTTATAGCAGTAGCAGGGGCCGCTTAATTACGGGTCCCATCGAAATCCCTGTTCCCGATCCCCCTGTCACTGCCTTAGGATCTCGTTTCCCTACGTCTGCGCCATTC
>JBAVRC010000690.1:0-2728 GCA_049694615.1 Thermosynechococcaceae cyanobacterium
GTTGTTGACCCATGAAAAAGGGCTTGTCATCTAAAAAATCGGACAGGGCGGTCAGGTCTGTTTTGCCAATCGTGTAGACCTCGCTTTCCGAGTGTTTGCCCATGCCTTGTCCATCCAAGTTTTTGAGGGTCTGTTTCCGCGCAATGATGGGGATGATCCATCGCAGCACCGGCGGGAACCCATCAAAAAAAGCGGCTTTGGTCACAGGCCAATTTTGCGGAACCTGCCAGCGACTATAAACCCCCGCCCAATACAGGTTTTCTTCGATCAAACGCTGCATGGCAACCATGACCGCCCGTTCGCTGCGACTCAGGTGTGCGTCTAACGGGTCGCCATAGGTTTCTTTCAAATAGGCAATGATGAAATTCGAGTCGGCGATGATTTTGCCTTTGTCAGAAATGTAGGGCATTTTGCCTTTCGGCGCTTTCTGCAAGTCGGCATCATAAACACACTCAAAGGGGAGTTTCGCCATCCTCAGGTAGGTTTCTAGCTTAAGACAGAACGGACTCGCATTCGGCAGTCCCCAAGCGGGTTCAAACTGGTACAGCGTAATCATAGAAGGGGTGCTCCTAGGCGATCAACAATGATCAAGTTCGGGACGACAGTAGAACGCTATGATGGTTTTTGCTTGATTTTGAAGTTAGGAGTCGCCCTTGACTCGCACTTATCGCCATCCACTCGTCAACGGGGACATTGTGCCAAGTCCAGGGCGTCAATTTCAGTATCGGGTGATTGGTCCCTGTTGTCGCTTATTTGACCGCGAACAATTACCCTGGCCCTGTTGTCGGTTGCAATGGCGCGGCAAAGAACCCAGTTGGCGGCGGATTGGTCGTCGGTTGGTTCCCGATATGGCGGCGAAGCGCTATCCGTCCTATAGCGTGGCGTTAATCGGCTACGGCGAAACCCAAGAAACCATGATTCTCACACTATATACGGCACGCCTATCCCCTTCGGAACAAGACTGGTGGTACAGTCGGAATCGTCCTGCTCAAGATGAAGCCTGAGATTCTTGAAGATGTCCTTACAACCCTTTCAAGTGTGCGATCGCGATTTAACCCCAGACCAACTGGCGGCTTATCTGCAAACCGACCGCCTAGCTGTCGATACCGAAACCATGGGTTTACTGCCCCATCGCGATCGCCTCTGTCTGGTGCAATTGTGCAATGCTGCGGAGCAAATTACCGTCATCCGAATTGAGCGCGGTCAAACCGAAGCGCCTTGCCTGAAGCAACTGATGGAAGCCTCCACTGTAGAAAAGATTTTCCACTTTGCCCGCTTTGATGTGGCAGCTCTACAATTTCACTTGGACATTCAAACCCAACCCATCTTCTGCACCAAAATTGCTAGCAAGTTGATTCGCACCTATGCACCTCGCCACGGACTCAAAGAATTGGTCCGGGAGTTGGAAGGCATCGATCTCGATAAAACAGCTCAAAGTTCTGACTGGGGCAATGCCCACAATCTCAGCGAGGAACAACTCAGCTATGCTGCCAATGATGTGCGTTATTTGATCCCGGTTCAACAAAAACTGGTCGCCATGCTGCAACGCGAAGCACGATGGGAGTTAGCCCAATCTTGTTTTCAGTGTTTGCCCACCCATGTCGCCCTGGACTTGATGTGGTACGAAAATGTGTTTGAGCATTAATCCTGAGCTGGAGCCGATGCTCGGTGTTTTTAGAACAACTCCATCTGCAAAATTTCCGAAATTATCGGGATCAGGTCGTGATCTTTGGGGCGGCGAAAACGATTTTGGTTGGGGCCAATGCTCAGGGCAAATCCAATGTCCTCGAAGCGGTGGAATTGCTCGCCAGTTTGCGATCGCATCGGACCACCCGCGATCGCGACCTCATTTTAGACCCGGAACCCGTCGGCCAAATTAGCGGCCAACTCCGACGAGACAATGGCGCGGTCGATTTGCGTCTAACCCTGCATGCAACGGGGCGGCGGACGGCAATGGTGCATAGTGAAACTGTGCGACGCCAGCTCGACTTTTTGGGCTATCTCAATGCGGTGCAATTTTCCAGCTTAGATTTGGACTTAGTGCGGGGTGGTCCCGGCGAACGGCGCGACTGGCTGGATACCGTGTTGGTGCAACTGGAACCCCTCTATGCCCATTTATTGCAGCAGTACCAGCAATCCCTGAAGCAACGCAATGCGTTTCTCAAACGTCAACGGGCTAAAAATAATCCCGACTTGGATCCGGCTCAACTGTTGCTCTGGAATCGTCAGTTGGCAGCCCTAGGAGCACGGGTGATTCAGCGACGGCATCGGATGTTAACTCGCCTTGAACCCCTGGCCCAGAATTGGCACCAAGCCATTAGCGGTCAAACTGAACAGTTGCGGGTTGAGTATCAACCCAATGTGACCCACGACCTCGCCCAACCCGATCAATTGTTTCCCGAATTTTTGGCACAACTTCAGACCAAGGCGATCGCCGAATATCATCAGGCCACCTCTTTGGTGGGGCCACACCGGGATGAAGTTCACCTGACCATTAACCAAACGCCCGCCCGCCAGTACGGCTCTCAAGGACAACAGCGCACTCTGGTACTGGCCCTGAAGTTAGCAGAACTCCAACTGATTGAGGAGGTCATTGGGGAGCCGCCGTTGTTGTTACTGGACGATGTGTTGGCCGAACTGGATCTGAATCGTCAAAATCAACTCTTAGATGCCATTCAAGATCGATTTCAAACCCTTATTACAGCAACACATTTAGGGGCTTTCGATG
>JBAVRC010000691.1:0-24258 GCA_049694615.1 Thermosynechococcaceae cyanobacterium
CAGCAACACTTGATCCACGGCTTCGAGGGATTGTTCGGGAACCAGAGTCAGGGAAATGTCGTACCATCCCGGCTCAATTAAGCTGGCCGAGTAAGAATGGGCCTGACTCACTAATCCGGGTTCGATCAGGGTTTGGTAAAACCGCGAATGCCGACCGACGGACAAAATCGTGTCCATCACATCCAAAATCGGCCCATCGGGATGTTTGACGGCTGGAATGGGGTAGACCGCTTCAATCAAAGCAGCGCTACCGGGTTCGCGCAAGTGAATGGGGGTGGGGTCTGCGGACTCTGGGTGCGGACTCTGGGTGCGCAGCTTAGCTATCGCCCCCATCGGAGCGGACCTATTTTCTTCTAACCCATCTGCCCCTGCCAAGCTGGCGGGAATCGCTCCAAAGGTTTGCTGAACCCAGGTTTGCAAGGGGTCGAGATCAAAATCTCCGGCAACAACCAGAACCGCATTTTCAGGTCTGTAATAGTGCTGGTAATAGTCGCGCACCTGCTGGACCGTGAAACCCTCAACATCGGTTTTGGTGCCCCCCACAGGCAACCCGTAGGCCCGATCCGGCAGCGCTCGCCGCATAACGGCTTGAGAAAGACGATATTCCGGGCTGTTGTCATAACCCTGCAACTCGGAAATCACAACCCGCTTTTCGCTCTCCAGTTGCTCTTCATCAATGAGGGCATGACGCATCCGATCCGCTTCTAGCATCAAAAGGGCTTCTAATTTATCGCGACCCACAGTGCCGTAGTAGGCAGTCATATCGTAGCTGGTGAAGGCATTGGAAGCGCTGCCCAAGGCACTAAAGAGACGACCGAATTGAATCGGACGATCTTTAGTCCCTTTAAAGAGCAGATGTTCCAATTGATGGGAAATGCCGTTTGACCCCTGGCCCTCATTGCGAGATCCCACGCGATACCACACCTGCACACTGACCACTGGAGCCGTATGAATTTCCTTGCTTAACACCGTTAAGCCATTGTCCAGGACTTGTTTTCGGACACCGCGCGTCAATGTATTCATGATTTTTCAGTAGATGGATCGAAAACTCCCTTGATACAGTAAGTTTAGCTTGACAGACGGGAAGCCCCACACCATAGTCTCTGATTCGGTGCGGAATGAAAAGCAGGTAGCGATATGGAAGTAATGATGTCTAAAACCTTTGCTCCACAAAGCATTTGTAGATTTTGCTGAAATAAATTGAGCGCTAGTATACAGGAGTTTTGGGGCTTTACAGCCAAAGGAAATACGAAGTGACAAGCATTACAGCCTCCGAGTTGGACATATACTTCATCCCGATCAATTAAACGAAGATCGAGTAGAAGATAAGTGTGGCAAGGCTTTCCGAATACCACTACTTCCATATCACTACCTCGAACTAAACGCCAGCATGGGATAAAATACGGATTAGTGTCCGACTAAACCGCTAGCACGATGGCAAAAACGGAATCTTCTCAGCCTAAATGTCCTTTGAGGCTGTTTAGGCGTATAAAAGTCAGCTTTATGCTTCATGCAGGCGTTTAGACGGAAAACTATCCGCCTAAACGTCAGTTTTGATGGTTTAGGCAGACCATTATCGGCTTTTGCAACCCGTGCCCGGCGAATAGGTAGATGGTGTCCGTCTGAACAATAGTTATACACAGGTAAAGCAAAAAACTGAAAAGTGATCATCAATAATTCTGCAATTATCTCCAAGTCGTTAGCCTACAATATTTATCAATTCTTTTCCCTGGACTTAAAGTCGATCTAACACCATTTTGAACTCAGGTATGGCAGTTCTAGACAAATAGGACACATCAGATCATTGTTAGGTAATTAGATAGTTAGAGCTAGATAAAGCCTTTAGGCAAATCTTCTCACTTATTCATGCAGAAAACGCTATAAATTCCGATCATAGTCTAATCTTGTCAAAAATTCAGATTTAAGCTAATCTATCCTAGAAGGTAATTCTTTCTAAAACAATGAAGTTATTTACTTTTTCTCGTTTGCCTGCTATTTACTTTCTGGTCGGCTCTTTGACCTTTATCACTCCTGCTGCATTGGCTGGCAATGTCTCCAGGCCAAACTCAACTAATGTAACTTTTTTTGACTGGGATCATGATCGCGTCGATATGCATATCTCCGATAAAAACCGAGTGCTCAACGTCGAATTAAGACGTCAAAACGGTCCAAAAAGTGAGTATTTCATGGGAGAATATGGCCAATATCGAGTTATGTATTCTCGCGATACTCATAAAGTTACCGTTATTAATTATGTAAACGGTAAAGAAATCTATAACTATAACTTCTATGAGGTAGACTCCACAGCAGATGAAGGCTCTCTCTAGTTAGTTGTTACAGCGATTTGGTATTATCCCTCTTCTGTCAACCTGGCGTCAAACGTTGATTTTTCGTTCGCTGAAACGACACAAACCCGTTCAAAACTCCCAGAGTGACAAAAGAGGGATATCTAGGGGGTACTGCGATTTAGTTGCGTGTAGCGGAGAAGAAAAAGGATGAAATGGTACCTCAAAGTCTTGAAGAACTATGCGGTCTTCAGTGGAAGAGCTTCTCGAAAAGAATATTGGATGTTTTTTCTTTTTAACATTCTTTTCGCTTGTTTAGTGGGATTTATGGGGGCACTCCTAGGCTCCTAGGTTCTGTTACTCAGACAGATCAGACTGTGCTTGGAAAAATATATAATTTGGCTTTGCTAATTCCAGGCATTGCGGTAGGCTGTCGTCGAATGCATGATACTGATCGTAGTGGGTGGTGGATAATTGTTCCTATTGTGAATCTTATATTTTTGATCGGCGAGGGAACAAAAGGTGATAATAAATTTGGCCCTGACCCTTCTTAAGGTGACTCTCAATACTGAATAAATGAGAGAGATTAAAAATATGTTTCAATTTTCTTCCAGGAGCTTTTAAGCTTGTAGCACGATGACGTTATCCAGCTTTGCCAAGAACACTCTGTTTATCGGGAAAATCACGTTGCGAATCTTGTAAAAAGCCCTCCTCAATATATAAGGTTGACCTGTTAAAAATTCAGAAAATTATGTTCACTGCAAAATTAAAAACTACCCTTCTCGTGACATCACTTTTTCTTTTCGTGCCTCCGGTTGTACTCGCACCTTCAACCGTACTTTCCCAGAGTGATGTTCAAACCCACCAAGTTCAGTTTAAACCTGGAACTAGTAGTGCCACTATCCAAGCCTCGATTACGGGCTACCAGACTGTTGATTACATCCTGAACGCCAGCCAGGGGCAGACTATGAACGTCAGCATGGCCACGCAGCACGGTGCTACTTATTTCAACATTCTGGAGCCAGGTCAAAAGGAGGTGGCAATCTTTAACGGATCGGTGAGTAATAACCAATTTGAAGGGCTGCTCAAAAAAAGCGGTGACTATCGAATCCGGGTTTATATGATGCGGAGTGCTGCCCGTCGCAACGAAGTGGCGAACTATCGCTTGGAAATGATTGTATCGGGAACTGGTAGTAGCGGAGGTGGAGATGCAGTAGTTCCGGGAACAAATTACAACGCAACAGGCAATATACCTTGTTCAATGGGTGGGGGACAGCCCACCACATCTTGTCGATTTGGTGTCGTCCGCAAAGGAAATGGAAATGGCACTGTCACAGTGAAGAAGCCGGATGGTCGCACACGCACGATCTTTTTCGAGAACGGAAAGGCGACTGGATATGATCAGAGCCAAGCTGATCCCGGTGAATTCAGCGCAAATAAGCAGAGCGATCTAAATATCATCCACATTGGTCAGGAGCGCTATGAAATTCCAGATGCAGTTATATTTGGTGGTTGAATCCCTTCACAAATATAACCACTAAACTGATTAGCGATGCATAACAAACCGGCTGGAGCGAATTGCTGGTATCTCGTGATATTTGCAAAAGTTACTGGTAACCGCCGCTCAGCCGGAACGTTAGATGTCAAGTCCTCAGTCGAATTTCTAGCTAGGATTGACTGGATTAAGTGTTTTAATCTATTCCGTGGAGTGCAAAATTATGACATTTTAAGGTTGAATTTATTGCTGAGTTTCTGCGGATCGATCATGCTGTCGATCAAGCGAGTTTTGTTTAATAATATTCAGGTGAGAATATTGACTCAAGCATCCTAATCGTATATCTGATGAACGATCACTTAGAAATATATGGTTATCATGGCACCACGACAGCTAAAGCCATGAATATCCTCACCCAAGGATTTCGTGCCAGCGATAATGACTACGACTGGTTAGGTACGGGAATATATTTTTTTCAGGATGCACCGCTGAGAGCCGAGCAATGGGCGACACAACAGTACCCCGAAAATCCAGCCGTAATTCGCGCCCTCATCCGTCTAGACAATTGTATCGATTTATTTGATATCGGATGGCAGCCCGGATTAAAAAACTTGTACAATTCCTTTGTAGAGCAGTATCGAGGGACAAATCGACCCCTACCTACGCAAAACCCAGATCGATCAAAGGCACACCGATTAGATTGTGCATTTTTCAATTACAGTATTGAATTTATTTCATTGGCAGGACAAACAGTAGATAGTGTCAGAGCAGCTTTTATGGAGGGAGATCGTCTATTTCCCAACTCTGCTATTTTCGATCTAGCTCATGTCCAGATAGCTATTAGAAACCCCGCACTAATTCTCGAAACTGATATAATCAAATTCTAGGAGGCACGATCATGTTAGATATTGCCAAAGCTACTGAAATATTGACCAATCATTTTGCTACTGTCACTCCAGAAGAGTTCCTTGTTAATTTAAAGCAATTTTGCCCGGAACTATTTGAAGAGGAAGAAAAATCTCCAGAATTCGATCAATTGACAACACCTGAAGCTTATCAAAAAGCTAAAGAAGATCATAAATTAGAAATCGCTCCCAAACTCTTACAAAAAGGACTCAGTATTGAAGAAGTGGCCGATATCCTAGAATTAGATATTAAGGTGATCGAGTCATCATAATTACACTCGATCATCTAAAAATTGTTCGTATTGACAAGAGTTAAATCCACATGAGTTTTATCTTGGGGTCGTTGCAATCTTAGTTCCAGATAATCTCCCGATTTGAGGTGATGTCCAGAAACTTTCTGGATATCATGCTAATTTAGGATGATATTCGGAACTGAGTCCGTAAGCTTGTTGGAGATCCAATGTACACCGTTGAAGTTACCCTAAAAGGCACACCCCTTTCCCTCTCGGTTCAGCGCAAAGAGTTGAGCGATGCCACAACCCTGTATCGTTCTATACTGTCAGCGGTTCAGTCGGGGACGCCCGCGATGGTTGAACTCACCTGCGAAAAGGAACTCGATAAAAAAATTGGTGTGCTGAGCCATGAAATTTCGGCGGTCCAGTTGTCGGAGAAAGGGGGTGGAGCCGTGGCAGGACGGATCACAGGCTTTGGGGCACTTCTAAACCAATGAACCGCTGGGGAATTGAAGTTCAGGACTTGTCCTTCGGCTGGGCGGCTGACCAGCCGATTCTGAAGCACTGTACGATCCAGATCCCGGAGGGCGAGTTTTGGATGCTGTTGGGCACCAATGGCAGCGGCAAATCAACGCTGCTGCAAATCCTGGCGGGATTATTGCAGCCGCAATCGGGTCAGGTGCAGGTGCATCAGGCGGTAGGATATGTGTTTCAAAATCCTGACCATCAATTGGTGATGCCCACCGTGGGGGCGGATGTCGCCTTTGGTTTGGTTGAGGAGCAATTAACCTATTCCCAGGTGCGAGTACGAGTCCAGGAAGCGCTGGATGCGGTGAGTTTGGGCCATTTGGTTCGCCGCCCGATCTATGCCCTCAGCGGGGGGCAAAAGCAGCGGGTGGCTATTGCTGGGGCTATCGCCCGCCATTGTAATGTCCTGTTGCTGGATGAACCCACAGCCCTGTTGGATCCAGAGAGCCAGTTCGATTTAGTGACCCAAGTGCGATCGCTGGTGCGTCAGCGACAGTTGACGGCCTTGTGGGTGACCCATCGGCTGGAGGAACTGAATTATTGCGATGGGGCAATTTTGTTGGAGCAGGGACAGGTGACGGAATCAGGTCCACCAGATGTGATGAAACAACGGTTGCAACAGGGCTGGGCGGCTAAACCGGATTTCTAGGATCCCCACCGGAGAAGGGTCAGTTTTAGATGCCTTAAACCCATACCCCTGTTAGCATAAATCCGTTAGCGTCTCTCCTGTTTAGTCCCGCTGAGGACTCATTGATCGAATGCTAAAATAACCCGTCGCTTATGACCCTAGAACCGTCTGAACTCATTGAGTCTCAACTCTTTGTCCGTAGCCGCAAATTTAGCTTTGAAACCAATCGCCTCCGCCTCCCCAACGGAGCAGTGGGCGACTGGTCCTGCATTCGCCATCCTGGCGGTGCCCTAGCCGTACCCGTCACCCCCGACGGTCAACTGGTTCTGGTCAAACAATATCGCTTTGCCTTTCAGGGACGCCTCCTGGAATTCCCAGCCGGAACCGTGGAACACCAAGAAGATCCCTTCCAAACCATTCAACGGGAAATTGAAGAAGAAACGGGCTACCGCTGCCATCGTTGGACCACCCTAGGCCAATTTTCCTTAGCACCGGGATATTCCGACGAGATCATTTATGCCTTTTTGGCCCAAGACCTGGAACGCCTGGAAACGCCCCCAGCCCAGGATGAGGACGAGGACATCGAAACCGTTTTGATGACACCCCAAGCCTTTGAAGCCGCTGTTCATCGCGGCGACCCCATCGATGCCAAGTCCATTGCCAGCTATTTCCTGGCCAAGCCCTATTTAGACGCCGACGGCTCAACCGCCCCGGTCTGAGTCGAGGACTGAAAATGCTTTGGCCAAATGCGATCGCAAAAAAACAGGGTTCCGGCAGCCACACAGATGGGAATGGTGACCAGATTCAAGAGGGGAATACTGACCAAAAACAAACAACTGAGGCCAAAGCTAGCGGTTGCCGGTAACGTTCCCAAAATCAACCCTAGTTTTTGGCGAAAAGCAAGGCGGCGGCGCTCTAGTGGCGAATCTAGAAAATCTAAACAGACCAGGGTGGTTCCCAAAGCAATGCCGCCGACTGTGCCGACAATAGATCCCACACCCGGTAAGCCATTGGCCAGCAGGCAAATCCCGCCGACCGTTGCCAACAACCCCAGCTTTTTGAGTTCAAATTGCAGCGCTCGTAGAATGTCTTGGACAACCCCGACTTCGATAACCGTCAGTTGGTTGGTTTTCAATTGCTCAATTTTCTCGGAGAGCTTGCCATACCAAGGAGCCCCCAACAAGGTGCCGAATTGGGCCAACAACACCCCAATGACCAGAAACAAACCAATGCTCAGGATCAAGCGAAAGACCCAACCCAGACCCACCCCCACTTCGTCCAAAAATCCCAACCACGGGGGTAAGGCGCTAACCCACTGAACCAACTGAGCCGAAAAATCCTTGAGTTCGCCGTTAATCCATTGCCAACTGGGCCTAAAAATACTCCAATACAACCCAATCCCTAATCCAATATTCAACAGTAAAGGAAAGAAAAGATAGGTCAGAAAAATAGGCTTTCGGCCAAAGAGTAGTAGGGCGCGGAAAGGATAGGTTCCACCAGCAATCAGTCCTCGCATCGGGGCAACCTAGTTGAGTGCGTTGGCGGAATCAGCGGGACCGAGGGGCCGAAATAAGCCAAAGGCTGCGGTATACCCATGCAGAAATGTGGTCTTGCCGATGGGACCAATTTCCCCCTGGCAAAAAAAGCCGCTAATGGGGGTGAGGTCAAAATATTCCTGAAACAGTTGGGTATCAAAATTGGGCAACCCATAAAATTTTTCGCCGCGTCCGAGACAGTTGAAGATCAAGGCTCCAGCCGGGGCAGTTTGATCCAGATTGACCCGTGCTTTGTGTTGCTTTAAGAGGGTTTCCAGATCTTCGGCGGAGGCTTCCGCATCCCGCAGGTGAAATTGCACCCGCTGGCCGGGACGAATGCGATCGCCCACTGCGATCGCCCCCAAGCGCGGATCCACCCCAATCAAATTGCGGATTAAGAAATCGCCCGTCCCTAGGCGTGCCTTAAAGGCATCCCGAACGATTCCCAGGGATAAGGAATTTTGTGCCCTAGCCCGATCATCTTCGTTCATCTTGTCCAAGGCTTTGTGCAGCGCTTCCAGGGCAGTTTGCACCTTCGTATCCACCGCCGCTGGTTGCCAACTCTCCTCATCGGCTTGTTCCACTTGCAACAAGACATGGCGATCCGCTTCGGCCACCCGCAACACTTGCCCCACCGGACGACACCCTTGGGCCACAATGGTATCGACGGCAATATTGCCGCTGAGGGCCACGCCCACCGTACCATCCCGATGCAAGCGTCCATTACAGAATAAACCGCTGCCTCCCAGCACCGTTAACCCAGCCGTCAATCCGCCAATTTTGACCGATTGGGGATAGGCGTAATCTAACCCCTGCAACAAGTCGTTAATCCGGGCCGTCATGGAATCGCCCAGTAAAATAAAGTGGGGGGTTTCAGATGGATCGACCCCAATTGCTCTGACCCAACTCGCTTGGGAACTGTCTAAGTCGGGAAGTTGTTCCGAACGCAGATGAAAGGGGCGAATGCGCACATCAGGTAAGGCGGCTAAGGTCACCGCTAAGGCGGGTTCCCCTTCAATTTCTTCCGGCAGGCCGGGACGACTATGGCCAATCACCCCACCGCCGCCGCAGCCAATCATGGGGATGTCGCCGAGTTTTTCCTTCAGGAGTGGGCCGAGACGCGGAAATTCGCTGGCAAAGGTATTGGAGATAAAAATTAAAGCTAGATCGGCGGGTTGGCCTAAGGCATCTTGGGCCTTGGCGATCGCCTCATTGACTGCTGCCTCCAACGAGGGACGCGTTGAGAGCGCATTAATCCACTTCATCTAGCCTCCTTGCAGTCAATTCGATCTCGACCCCCATTGTGACATGTTCCATTGTGACATTCTGAATAGCGAACTGTCTCCTCACTTTTCGCCGATTGTCTGTGACGATCACACCCGAAACACACTAGAGTTGAAAGAGGTTCCTTACCCAATCCCTGGGTCTAATTTGCATTCTTCTCTCCAACGCGACCCCTGGATTTTCAACCGCTGAATTTGCATTTGTAAATGGCCATGCCCTTAGACAATCTCCGCACCCTCTATCAACAAGTGATTCTAGAGCATTACAAAAAGCCGAAACACCGGGGCAAAACGGATCCGGTGCATCGGCATCAGCGCGGCCATAATCCCTCTTGCGGCGACACCATCGACCTCACGGTGCAATTGAATGATGACAGCGACCGGATTGAGGATGTTAAGTTTGAAGGCGAAGGGTGTGCGATCGCCATGGCCTCTGCCGATTTAATGGCCGATGCCATGCGGGGAAAAACGCTGTCGCAAGCCCTCGAAATGGTGCAGCAGTTCCAAAATATGATGAAAGGGCAAGCCGAATTTCCGCGAGACTTACGCAAGCTGAATGTGATGCAGGGGGTAGCCCAATTTCCCGTGCGGATTAAATGTGCCACCCTCACCTGGCATACCTTAAAAGCCGCCCTAGAACAATCTGCCGTCGAGTCTGCCCTCGAATTTGTGTCCAATGAGGAGTCCAATTAATGCCGTCACCGGAAAATTTCTTAACCTACACCCTCTGGAGCGGCATTGCCCTACTGATCTGTGCGGCACTGTCCGTGTTGGCCTTTGTCCTGGGTTGGGGGATGCGGTTTCGTCTTGTGGGGGCCACGGGGTTTATGGGAATTCTAACCTTTGGGTTGTTTGCCCTGAGTTTATCCCCCTTGTCCCAAACCGTGGTGTCGGGTTCCACAAAATATTCCCTGGTTTACGATTCGGGGGCGGGAGAGGCGGTCATTTCCGTGGCACCGACCATCACGGAGGAGCAGTTGGAAGCCACCCTACAACAAGCGGGACTGAATTTGTTTTCCCCCGGTCGGCTCGGTCGCAGCAACAATCAGCTGACGGTTCGCGCCCGCACGGTGATTCATCCCGAAGCGGGGATATCGATTCCCCTCTACCTAGGGCAGGTACAGCGATCGCTAGCCGTGCGCGACGATCCGAACCAGACCGTTACCCTATTCGAGCAGAATTTAGCGCGTTTACCGGGCCAATCCGAGGGGCCGGGTTGACGGGGGTGGTTGCGCCCATGCGTACACCTGAATGAAAGAATTGAGGTTGAGGTTCAGATTGCTTGAGATGGTCAAGTTGAAACGTCCAGACGGTTTATTGGAATTGCCTGCACTTGCCATTGCTCCGGCGCAAGTGATCCGGGGCACAGAGATTTTGCAACAGAGCGGTCCTCTCCTGGCGCGTTATGGGCAGCGACCGTTGCTGGTAGGGGGCGAACAGGCGATCGCCACGGTGCGATCGCCCCTGCAAACGGCGATGGAGTCCCAAGGATTCAGTGTTGCCGAAGCGCCCCATGGCAAAGATTGCAGCGAAACCCATTTAGCGCGGATGGAGCAAGCCTTCACAACCCACCACGGAGATTTTGTGATTGGCGTGGGGGGTGGCAAAGCCTTAGATGCGGCCAAACTGTTGGCCTATCAGCATCAAGTCCCCGTGGTCACGATTCCTACCTCGGCGGCGACCTGTGCAGCTTGGACGGCCCTTTCTAATGTGTATAGCGAGGCTGGTGCCTTTCAGTACGATGTGGGCCTGCCCCATTGCCCCAATCTCCTGCTGCTGGATTACGCGCTGATTGCCACAGCCCCTCCTCGCACCCTCGTGGCCGGGATTGGCGATGCCTTGGCGAAATGGTACGAAGCCTCCGTCAGTAGTGGGCATTCCCAGCAAACCTTGACCATTGCTGCCGTGCAACAAGCCCGTGTTCTGCGCGATATCTTGCTGCAAAAATCGGCAGCGGCAATTGCCCAACCCGGTTCAACGGTATGGCAAGAGGTGGTCGATGCCACGGTGCTCATGGCTGGGGTGATTGGCGGGTTGGGCGGTGCCCAATGTCGCACGGTTGCCGCCCATGCAGTCCACAATGGGTTAACCCATCTGCCGAAAACCCGCCACAGTTTGCACGGCGAAAAGGTGGCCTACGGCATTTTGGTGCAATTGCGGCTGGAGGAATTGCTCCAACACAGTCAGTTAGCAGCCACGGCCCGTCAACAACTCATCCAGTTTTACCAAACCATTGGCTTGCCCTTGACCTTAACGGATTTAGGGCTGGCCAGCGTTTCCCTCGAAGCCCTAGAAAAATCGGCCACCGTCGCTTGTGGACCCGCTTCCGATATTCATCGCTTGCCCTTTGCTGTTCACCCGGTGCAGCTACTGGCGGCCATGGTATCCACCACGGCCCCCTTAGAGGGCAGTCCGGGTGGGAAATCCGGCAATACTGTCCTGACAACAGAGGCCGTCCTCAATTCCCCCATCGCCACTGGGGAGGACCTCTGATGACCTTAGATTGGATCAGCACCGCCGATCGCCTGAGTGCGCTCCCGCCCTACGTGTTTGCCCGTTTGGACGAACTCAAAGCACGGGCAAGGGAACAGGGCATCGACCTCATCGATTTAGGCATGGGCAACCCCGACGGTCCCGCCCCGCAACCGGTGATCGAAGCGGCGATCGCTGCCCTCCACAATCCCAATATGCATGGCTACCCGCCTTTTGAAGGCACCGCCAGTTTCCGGCGTACCATTACCGATTGGTACAACCGCCGCTATCAAGTGGAACTCGACCCCGATGGCGAGGCGTTGCCCTTACTGGGGTCCAAGGAAGGGTTGACCCATTTGGCTCTGGCCTACGTGAATCCCGGCGATGTGGTTTTGGTGCCGAATCCGGCCTATCCGCCCCATTTTCGGGGTCCGGTGATTGCGGGGGCAGACCTGCATCCCATGCTCCTCACCGCCCAAAATGACTGGCTGATCGACTTGGGTCGCATTCCCGACGACGTGGCCCAACGGGCCAAGATGCTGTACTTCAACTATCCCTCCAACCCAACGGCGGCGGTGGCCCCCCGCGACTTTTATGTGGAGATGGTAAAGTTTGCCCAAAAGCACGAAATTTTGCTGGTGCATGACCTGTGCTATGCCGAACTCGCCTTCGATGGCTACCAACCCGTCAGCCTGCTGGAAATTCCTGGTGGCAAGGAGGTGGGCGTGGAGTTCCACACCATGTCCAAGACCTACAACATGGCTGGATGGCGGGTTGGGTTTGTGGTGGGCAACCGTCATATTATTCAAGGCTTGCGCACCCTCAAAACCAATTTGGATTACGGGATTTTTGCCGTCTTGCAAACTGCAGCGGAAACGGCCCTGCAACTCCCGGACAGTCACCTCAAAACCGTACAAGATCGCTACCGCACCCGGCGCGACTTTTTAATTCAAGGACTGGAAGACCTGGGCTGGTCCATTCCCAAAACCAAAGCCACCATGTATCTTTGGGTCCCCTGTCCCCAAGGCATGAATTCAACGGATTTTGCCCTCAAGTTGATTCAAGAAACGGGCATTGTGGTGACTCCCGGCAATGCCTTCGGGTATGGGGGCGAAGGTTATATGCGCATTAGCCTGATTGCCGAGTGCGATCGCCTTGCCGAAGCCCTCAATCGCCTAAAACAAGCCCGCATTCGCTTTAAGATTGACGGAATGTAGGCGGCTGTCAACAACAATGGTCATGACGATTTCTCGCAGTATTTGTTTGGGGTTTATGGCCGTCATCTTGACCGGGGCGATGTTGCTCATGTTGCCCTTGTCGACAGGCAGCGGTCATTGGAATGACCCCATTGTGGCGTTGTTTACGGCCACCTCAGCCGTCTGTGTTACGGGACATGTGGTGGTGGATACGGCCACCCATTTTTCCCGCATAGGCCAAGCCGTGATTATGCTGCTGATCCAGGTGGGGGGGCTGGGCTACATGACCGTCACCACCTTCTTATTGCTCCTGTTGGGGCGTCGATTTGCCTTGAAAGAGAAGGTGGCCATTCAACAAGCCCTGGATCGCAAAGCCTTACACGGCAGTCGGCAAGTCCTGCTGTCGATTATTAGCGTGACGCTGATCTTTGAACTAACGGGTGCATTTGCGTTGCTGTGGGTCTTTGTGCCGGATGTGGGCTGGCCCAAGGGATTGTGGTTTGCCCTATTCCATAGTGTCAGCGCCTGGAATAATGCTGGATTTGCCCTGTTTTCGGACAATTTGGTCGGCTATCAAGGTGCTGTTCTGTTGAACGTGGCGATCACCGGACTCATTGTTTTTGGCGGCATTGGCTATGAAGTCATTTTTGAACTCTATCTGCTGTTGCAAGAACGGGCTCTGGGGCAAAAAATGCGCACCGTGCGATCGCTCAATTTTCGGGTAGCCGTGAGTACCACCTTGTTTTTGTTGGTGGGGGGCACCTTAGCCATTTGGCTGATTGAGATGCGCAATGGCAAAACCCTAGGGTTGTTAACGTGGTCCCAACAACTGTTGGCGGCGTGGTTTCAGTCGGTGACCAGTCGAACGGCGGGATTTAATACCATCGATATCGGCCAAATGACCACCGCCGGACTGTTTATTACCATTGCTCTGATGATGGTGGGGGGCAGTCCCGGCGGCACCGCTGGCGGCATTAAAACCACCACGGCACGGGTCTTGACCAGTTGTACCTGGTCCATTTTGCAGGGGAAAGAATATGTCTTGCTCTATGAACGACAAGTGCCTATCTCGTTGATTTTGAAGGCCATTGGGGTGACGGTGGGGTCCTTTGCCACCGTGGTGGTGTCAACGATTTTGATTGCCCTTGCCGATCCGTCCCTCGATTTTATTCGCATTTTATTTGAGGTGGTATCGGCCTTTGGCACGGTGGGACTTTCGACAGGCATTACGGCCAATCTCACGGTGTTTAGCAAATTGGTGTTGGTCGCCACCATGTACATTGGCCGCGTCGGTATTTTGTTGTTCATTGGGGCGCTGTTGGGCGATCCGCGTCTGAGTTCCATTCACTATCCAGAGGAATCGCTCCTGGTTGGGTAGCGCGCTAATACCATTCATCGCAAGGTCGAGGTTATTCTTGTGAATCTTTCTTCTTTAAGGTTATTTCGCAATGCCAAGCCGAACAGTAGCCGTCAGTTTGCGGTGATTGGTCTGGGCCGTTTTGGCCGTGCCGTGTGCCAGTCGCTCCACAAAGCGGGCTATGAGGTGTTAGGGACCGATATCGATGAAAAGCGGGTGGCGGAGGTGTTGACCCAGGAAGTGGCGGCCCATGCCCTCCAGATTGACTCGACGGATAGCTATGCCCTGAAGGAAGCGGGGATCTTCGAGTTCGATACGGTGATTGTGGCCATTGGCAATTACCTGCAAGAAAGCATTATCACCACCTTGAATGTTAAAGAAGCGGGGGTGCCCCATGTGGTGGCCAAAGCTTCGTCCGATATCCATGCCAAACTTCTAAAGCGAGTCGGGGCGGATCGCGTGGTGCTACCTGAACATGAGGCGGGTTGCATCTTGGCGCGATCGCTGATCAAACCGGGGATTCTTGATCGCTTCGATTTAGACCCGGAGCACAGCATTGTGGAAATTACGGTACCGGAGTCGTTTCATAGCAAGACCATTGCCGAGTTGCGCCTACGGAGCCAGTATGGATTGAATGTCCTGGCCCTGTGCCACAATCAGACTTTCGATATCAACCCCGGCCCCGATCAGCGGCTCCAGAAGGGGGATATGCTGGTGGTGATTGGTAATAACAATGATATTGATCGCCTGCCAATCTAAGATTGTATCGCCAGCACCTACATGATTCCGACTGCTCCGCCCGACTTTCGTTCCGGTTTTGTCGCTTTAATCGGGCGTCCCAATGTGGGTAAATCGACGATTATGAATCGGCTCATCGGTCAGAAGGTGGCCATTACCTCCCCCGTGGCCCAAACCACCCGCAATCGTTTGCGGGGGATTTTGACGCGAGACGATGCCCAAGTCATTTTTGTGGATACGCCGGGGATTCATAAACCCCATCATTCCTTGGGGGAAGTGTTGGTCAAAAATGCGATCGCCGCCATCAATGCCGTCGATTTAGTCCTGTTTGTGACGGATGGGTCGGTGCCGCCGGGGAAAGGAGATGGGTTTATTGAGGAGATTTTGGGGCGATCGCAAACCCCGGTGATTTGGGGGAGCAATAAAATCGACCTGGTACCGGACGATCCTGCCCAGCGCACGGAGGCCGAACAACGGTATCGCGTTCTCGCCGAGCAGCATGATTGGCCCTACTATCCCTTTTCTGCTGTAACGGATGAGGGCTTGGACGCCCTGCTGTTGCAACTGATTGCGCGACTCCCGCCCGGACCGTACTATTACCCGCCGGATTTAATTACCGACCAGCCGGAGCGGTTCATTATGGGCGAATTGATCCGGGAACAAATTTTAGTGCTGACCCGCGAGGAAGTTCCCCATTCGGTGGCCATTACCATTGATCGGGTGGAGGAAGATCCGAAGATCACCCGCATCCTCGCCACGGTCCATGTGGAACGACCCTCGCAGAAGGCGATTTTGATTGGCAAGAGCGGCACGATGATGAAGGAAATTGGCACCCAGGCCCGTCAGCAAATCCAGAAACTGGTGATGGGCAAGGTGTATCTGGAGGTGTTTGTGAAGGTGCAACCCAAATGGCGACAATCCAATCAAAAGCTGGCGGAATTGGGCTATCGCGTGGAAAGCGATTAAGGCGGGTTTCGTTTGCCATAATGCCAGTAAGTATGGGCAACAATCCATGAAGCAGATAAGCATTCAGCGATGGCTAGGGGTTTTGTTTTGGGGCTTATGCCTGGTGGCGATCGCATGGATCGGATTCACCTCCCCAGCTTGGGCACAGGACAATAAAGTGAACTATACTCTGGCCGACCTGCAACATCGCGACTTTGCCGGCCAAGATCTCCATGGCACCTCCTTTGCGGGGGGGACGATGGATGGGGCCAATTTTCAGGGGGCCAATCTGGAGCGAACGATTCTGACGAAGGGATCCTTTTATAAGGCGGACTTGAGGGAGGTTAACTTGGCCTCCGCTTTTGCCGATCGCGTCAACTTTAATCTGGCCCATTTAGACAACGCCATTTTGACCGATGCGGTGCTGACCAGCAGTACGTTTTACCAGGCGGACATTGCCGGAGCTGATTTTTCGGGGGCGTTGGTGGATCTCCATGAGGTCAACTTAATGTGTGAATATGCAGACGGGGTGAATCCGACGACAGGGATTTCGACCCGCGAAAGCTTAGGATGTCGGTAATCTCCGTCATAGCGTGAGTCATGCGAACCATTGCCGAAATTAACGACAAAATTCTGAACGGGTCGGTCGTGGTCTGGACCGTGGAGGAGGCCAAGGCACGGGTTGCGGACGTGGGCATTGCCCAAGCGGCCCAAGAGGTTGACGTCATTGTGGCGGGCACCTTTGAACCCATGGAATCCTCCGAGGCCATTTTGAACTTAGGCCATACAGACCCGCCGATCAAAATTCGCCACTGTTGGTTGGATGGGGTGTTGGCCTACTCTGGGTTTGGGGCCGTGGATTTGTATTTGGGGGCGTCTCAATCGGCTGAGGCAGCGGGACTGTCGGAATCCATGGATGGCGAGGATGAGCGGGAACGGGGCGGGGGACACGTCATTGAGGATTTGATTGCGGGCAAGACGGTGCAGCTACGGGCCACCGGGCAGGGGACAGACTGTTACCCACGCACGACCCTGGAAACGGTGATTACCAAAGACACCATCAATCAATTTTATTTGTTCAATCCCCGCAATCTGTACCAAAATTTTATTGTGGGGGTCAACGGCGGCGATCGCCCGTTGTTCACCTATTTGGGTCCGCTCCAACCACGATTGGGGAATGCAGTGTATTCCAATCCAGGGGCATTATCACCCTTGTTTAATGACCCCCAACTGCGGCTGGTGGGCATTGGGTCGCGGATTTTCTTGGGTGGTGGGATTGGCTATGTGACCTGGGAAGGTACCCAGCATTTTCCGTTGCAAAAACGACTTCCCAATGATACCCCCATTGGTCCGGCGGCGACCTTGGCGTTAATTGGGGATGCCAAACAAATGAACCCCAAGTGGGTGCGTGGGTGTTATTTCAAACAGTATGGTCCTTCTTTGATGTTGGGGGTGGGGATTCCTTTCCCAGTCTTAGACGAGGAGGTGGTGCGTCGTTGTGCGGTAAAAGACGACGAGTTGGTGGCTCCAATTATCGACTTTTCAATTCCGCGTCGCGTTAGGCCCACGTTTGGTCTGGCATCCTATGCCCAACTGAAATCGGGCAAAATTAAAATCGAAAATAAAAAGGTACGGACAGCTCCGTTGGCGAGTATTTCGCGATCGCGGGAGGTGGCGTTGGAACTCAAACAATGGATTGAGGCGGGCCAGTTTACGTTGACGGAACCCGTTGCGGCGATACCGGGCGATCGTAAGTTTATTCCCCAGGATGTTTGGGGACCGCAGATGACGATGGAATAGCGCTTTGATCGCACCGTCGTCGAAGCACTGAGCAACGAACTGGATATCGGAGAAGCAGAGGCGATCGCCCTAGCAGTTGAGATCCAAGTCGATCAAGTTCTGATTGATGAACGCCGAGGTCGGCTAATCGCAAACAGGCTGAACCTCTAATACACAGGAATTTTAGGAATCAGAAGTTCGTTTAGAAGAACTACCTGAATCTTCCCACAAACAAATTTGCCCATTCTGTGGATCAACCCAAACTATAGAATGAATCTATTGAGAATAGAAAGTCTAAACATAAACGTGAAAACTATGGTCGTCAATTTATTGAAAACCCTAAAAATATATCTATTTCAATTCAATATCCCCGTGTTCTGAAGAATACTCTTTATTTCTTGGAACAAATACCATTAAAATAATAATAAATTAGCCTTATGATAGATCTGCTTACATTCCATCTATATGATCTAAAAAATACAGGAATAGCTATGACCACCTCTGATCATTCAGCAATGACTAGCCTGAAGCATGAACTAGAAACTCTTAGCCAGCAAGAATTTTCTGGAAGACTAGATGTTGATGCTCATAAAGAACAATGGCACCTCTACTTTACCATGGGACGTCTGGTTTGGGCTGGAGGCGGTGTTCATTGGTTCCGACGCTGGCATCGTTGCTTACATCAGTATTGCCCAGAGGTTGATCGTCTAAATATAGAGACTATCAATAGTGCCCAGAACAACGACTACCTTCTGTTAATTCAGTGGATTAAGCAACAGCAGATTACAGGAGCGCAAGCTGCCAGTATCATTCGCAGTACAGCTGAAGAAGTCCTTTTTGACATTCTGCAACAGGCAGAAAAGGAAGAACTCCGGTTTGCCCATATTGACCCAGATACGATAGACACCCCCCTTACCCTGCTCAATTCGAGACATGTGTTGGAGTCCGCTCAAAAAGCTTGGGAGTTTTGGAGTCGAGAGGGTTTAGCAGCTCTGTCTCCAAATTTGGCTTTGTTCATTGGCCAACCAGAGCAATTACAGCAGCACCCTTCCTATAAACTCCATCAACCTCTAATTGCGGCGATTGATGGTCAACGTACCCTACGAGAGTTAGCCCTGTTACTCAGCCAAGAACCGTCTTGGCTCATCCAAAAATTGGGACTTTATCTGCAAGAAGGGTGGATTGAACTTATTGAAGTTCCAGATCAGATCCCCATTAGCACTTCTAACTCTTCTCCTGCGGAAGGTTCTGGAAATCGCAATAGTAAATCTGTTACTGCGATCGCATCGGGTGAGCAGACAACGGCTCAGCCCCTTAGCCTTAAATCCACTCTACCGAATGCTTCTCAGTCCGCACCGCGTTTCCTCCCTTTTGGGAAATGGGCGCTGCCTACCCTAGCGGTATTAGTGCTGGGAGGAGGTTACGCCATTTGGCGTTCTCAGAGTAACAATGTCTTGAATCCGATAGGGGGTGGGATGCTCCCCTCTTCTCCAGGCCAACTGACAATGGTGGGGACAGATTTTAGTGGCCATAGTACCTTTCGCAGTTCTGCATTTCAAGAAGTGCTGAAACAAGCTGGTCTTACACTCAACTATCAAGTGGCCTCCGATGAGCAAAGTGCCAAACTGTTAAATCAGGGAAGCGCGGACTTAGAGCTAACGACCCTAGACCAGTTTCTCCAGCATCAAAGCCAGGGGAAAATTGTGGGGCTAATTAACCATTCTGTGGGGGGAGATGCGGTTGTTCTGAATACGAAGCGATATCCTGGATTGAAATCACTTTTAGATCTGGAGAAGTTGCTCCAGCAAGCGCGATCGCAGAAGCAACAATTAGACATTGTGCTGCCTCAAAATACCCCCGGTGAATATCTTGTAATGGTTTTGGGGGCCGAATTTGAGGGATTGAAACTGTCGGACTTCCATGTCAACAAAACAGCCAATGCGGCTGAGGACTGGAAGTTGCTGCATGACAACCGTCAAAACGTGGTTGCCGCAGTGCTCCGAGAACCTGATGTGACCCATGCTCGTCAAGAAGGATATAGCGTTGCTTTATCCAGTCAGGATGTTCCTGAAGAGATTGTGGATGTTCTGATTGCCTCCAATTCTCTCATGCAATCTCAGCCCGAAACCATTGCAAAGTTGTTGGAAGCCTATTACCGTCGTGTGGATGCTGATGCTCGCGATGCTTCCCAGCTCAAGCAGCACATTGCCCAGGAGAGCAACCTATCGCCAGCGGATGCAACCGCCGTAATGCAGGGAATTCAATTCTTTAGTGCCCTTGAAGCAAGAGACTGGCTGAAAAATGGCAAGCTCGAAAAAAGGATTAGCGCTACGTCAGCGATTCTCGTCCTAGCAGGAAGAATCAACCAAGTACCTCAAGCAAAAGCACTGTTTACCCCTCAGTTTGTGAATCAGGCCGCAACCAATACAGAATCCCTTATTCGATTGGTGCGAGCTGATAACCCAAAGCTGGCAGACAGACTGGCGGGAAAAGCGGTTAGCACTAAGTCTGCACCTAACCTGAACCCAATGAATCCAGAACAAATTAAAAATGCTCCGATTATTGGAGACTTAAAATTGCAGTGGGATGTCAAATTCGATGCAGGCTCCGTACATCTCACCAAGGCAGGGCAGCAGGCAATCAATCGTCTAGCCCAGGAGATTTCTGCAGAATTTAACCCTCAAACCGTTGCTGTGGAAGTCATTGGACATACCTCGCAAGATGGTTCAGCCGTAGCAAACCAGATACTGAGTCAAAATCGAGCACAGGTTGTGGTTGACCAGTTCAAACGCCTTGGGCTGCCTCACGCTATCATTGCTGAGGGTAAGGGCTTTAGCGATCCGTTACCTGAAATTCCTCCCACGGATTCCCGCAACCAGCGTACAGAAATTCGTCTTGTTCATTTTTTCGCGGATCAGTAGATTGGGGTCGCAAAACCTAAGGGATATAAATTTTTATGAAGTTATGGCCTTAGCGGGAAATTTATGGGCATCTCGGCTTGTACTTGTTTTGGACGGGGTTGGCCCATAAAAAACCTCCAGGGGTTAATCTGGAGGCAAATCTCACGTTCGTTGGATATGTAGAGTTGAGAATTGAGTGTGTCTACATCTATCCTTCCCAAATCTTGCGACGGATCGAACATGGGTCTGAAAGAATTTTGCGATGGTGGGATGGGGCTAATTGCGATCGCACCCTCTCAAGCCACACATAACCCAAGCCAGCACCTGTAAAATACAACCACAGACCAGCGATCGCCCTACTGTACCTACCGCGCCATGCCGCAAGACTATCTGGAACGGATTCTCACTGCCCGTGTTTACGATGTGGCTCAAGAAACACCCCTAGAGGATGCACCGCGTCTATCGGCACGCCTCAAAAATCGACTGCTCCTGAAACGGGAAGATATGCAGTCGGTATTTTCGTTTAAGTTGCGGGGCGCGTATAACAAGATGGCCCAGTTGTCGCCGGAGGGGTTGGCTCAAGGCGTCATTGCCGCATCGGCGGGCAATCATGCTCAGGGGGTTGCCTTAGGGGCACAACGGTTGGGCACAACAGCCCTGATTGTAATGCCCATTACCACACCGATGGTGAAGGTAGATGCCGTGACGGCATTGGGTGCAACCGTCGTGTTGCAGGGCGATACCTATGACGATGCCTATGCCTATGCCCGTCAGTTGGAAGCTGAAAAAGGATTAACCTTTATCCATCCCTTTGACGACCCGGATGTGATTGCGGGACAGGGCACGATCGGTATGGAAATTTTGCGGCAATGCCAACAGCCGATCCATGCCATTTTTGTGGCCATTGGCGGGGGTGGTCTCATGGCGGGTATTGCAGCCTATGTAAAGCGACTCCGTCCTGAAATTAAACTGATTGGGGTGGAACCGATGGATGCGGATGCCATGACCCAATCCTTGGCGGCAGGACAACGGGTGCGATTGCCCCAAGTCGGGCTGTTTGCCGATGGGGTAGCCGTGCGGCAGGTGGGCGTGGAAACCTTTCGCCTATGCCAACAGTATGTGGATGAAATGATGTTGGTCAGTACCGACGACACCTGTGCGGCCATTAAGGATGTTTTTGAAGATACGCGATCGATTTTGGAACCGGCTGGGGCGTTGGCGATCGCCGCTGCTAAAGCCTATGTGGAACGGGAAGGGATTGTCGACCAAACCCTGGTGGCCGTTGCCTGTGGGGCCAATATGAATTTCGATCGGCTCCGGTTCGTGGCAGAACGGGCTGAGGTGGGGGAACGGCGCGAGGCTCTTTTTGCCGTGACCATTCCAGAGGAGCGGGGTAGTTTTCGCAAATTTTGCGAATGCATCGGGACCCACAATATTACGGAGTTTAACTATCGGATTGCCCATGCCCAAGCCGCCCATATTTTTGTGGGGGTGCAAATTCAAAACCGTGCAGATGCCCAGGCGATCGCCACTGCATTTGAACACCATGGGTTTAAGACCATTGACCTGACGGACGACGAATTGGCAAAGCTGCATTTGCGACACATGGTGGGGGGACATTCCCCATTGGCAGACCATGAATTGCTTTATCGGTTCGAGTTTCCAGAGCGACCGGGCGCACTCACGAAGTTCCTCAATTGCATGAGTCCGAACTGGAACATTAGTCTGTTTCACTATCGCAACCACGGGGCTGACTATGGCCGGATCGTGGTGGGGATGCAGGTACCGCCGGAGGAAATGACCGAGTGGCAAGCCTTTTTAGAGACGTTGGGCTACCAATATTGGGATGAAAGCCGTAACCCAGCCTATAAATTGTTTCTGGGTTAGTCTAGTGTTTCCTGGATCACACGAATCCTCTTCCCAATATCATTTATGGTCTCCTGACATCCCTTTTCCTTGCGTTCGCTATAGCGATCTGTCAAATAATCCGTGTGATTTCGGAGCAATAACGTGAATTTATAGAGTTCTTCCATCACATCGACCACGCGATCGCGGTAGGGCGAATCTTTCATCGTGCCATCTTCATGGAATTCTTGATAAGCCTTGGCCACAGAAGACTGATTGGGAATTGTAAACATTCTCATCCAGCGACCCAAAAGGCGAAGCGTGTTGACCGCATTAAACGACTGCGAACCGCCAGACACCTGCATCACGGCTAACGTTCTCCCCTGGGTGGGTCGAACCGCGCCAATACTGAGCGGAATCCAATCAATTTGATTTTTCATAATTCCCGTGATCTGTCCATGTATTTCTGGGCTAGACCAGACCTGTCCCTCAGACCATTGGCTCAGCGATCGCAGCTCCTGCACTTTGGGATGGGTATCCGGTACGCTGCCATAAATGGGAAGTTCTCGCGGGTCGAAAAACTGGACCTCAGCCCCAAAGGCTTGTATAACCCGGGCTGCTTCTTCCGCCAATAGACGGCTATAGGATCGTTCGCGTAAGGAACCGTACAAAAATAAAATTCGCGGCGGATGATTGAAAGACGTCATAAACGAACGCTATTTTGGGATTATTTTGACTTTAACCAATCGATTCGCCCTGAAGCGATGCAATCAGGCCCACCACCCGGTCTCGGACTTCATCCCGGACCCGTGGGAAAATCTCCGGTTGCTCGGCTGGATCGTCCAACTGCCAATCTTCAAAGACCTCCCGTGTCACCCATTCTGGGGGTAAATTCACCCCACAGCCGCAGAGAGAAATCACCACATCAAAATCCTCTGGACTGAAGTCGCTCAAAGCCTTTGAGGTTTGCCGACTGATATCGACCCCAGCCGCTTGCATGGTTGCGATCGCCTCAGGGCGCACTTGACTGGCCTCCAGACCAGAACTGACGACCGTTATTACACCCGTACCCAGATGTTTCGCAAACCCCTCCGCCATTTGGGAACGGGCCGAATTTTTTTTACAAACAAACATGACGCGCTTCATACCATTTCCTCAAACAACCGCTAATCCTTGAGATCGGAAAACCCATTGGACAAGTATCCATAAACCCCCACCGCTAACTGGGCACCTAAAATTGGGGCCACCCCATACAGCCACTGGTCTTGCCAAAGCCAGCCCACCAGCGCCGGGCCTAGCGATCGCGCCGGGTTCATACTAGCCCCGGTAATGGGTCCCATGCAGGCCGCTTCCAATCCTACCGTCAACCCAATGGCCAATCCGGCAAACCCAATGGGGGCACGACGATCCAGTCCCGACCCAAAAATGACCAACATCAAAATGAAGGTCAGAACCGTTTCTAAAACAAAGGCTTGCGGCCAATTCCCCTTCAAAGGCAGCGTTGCACCCAAATGGGCCACGGAACCCAAGGACAGCCGCAATAAAGCCGAAGCGGCGATCGCCCCAAGACTCTGCGCCAGAATATAGGGCATCACACAACTCCGTCGAAAAAAACCGCTGCGCCAAAAGGCCAAGGTTACGGCAGGATTAAAGTGCGCGCCACTGATATGTCCAAGGGTGTAAATCAGGGCCGCAACCACGGCCCCAAACACAAAACTAATACCCAAATGGGTGATTGCACCGTTGCTCAGTTGGTTAACCATCACAGCCCCGGTGCCTGCAAAGATCAACACAAAAGTTCCAACGAACTCTGCCAGCATTTCGCGTGAGCAGGTTACCATCAGCCGACGCATCTTGATCCCCGCTTCCATACCCGTTTTATGCCGATCTTAAAGCTGAGTGGACCTGATTTAGAGTAAACGCCATCAGTTTAACACCAAGACTACTCTCCATCTGGAGCAGGCAATGTAGGCCCAAACACATCGCACATCGGAAAAATACAAAGTGCGAATCGGTGCCATAGGACAACTGTCTTTAAACCTTGCCAAAACGACGATGACGTTGTTGATATTCCAGAATGGCGCGATGAAACTCGGTGCGATCAAAGTCTGGCCAAAGGGTATCAGTAATATAG
>JBAVRC010000692.1:0-10362 GCA_049694615.1 Thermosynechococcaceae cyanobacterium
ACCACTCATATTATGCCTTGCGGGGAAAACACAATCTGCGGCTCAGACGTCTAGCCACCTTTTGTGAATGAAAGGCGTCATCCTGCAATACATCTTAACGACTGATCCAATCCATGAATAGTTTCAAGCGATCGCCGATCAGTTTGCCACTGAGCCTAGACATAGGTTGCCCGAAATAACAGACCATTGTTCTCAAGGGCAACGGGAATACAAAGGAACATAGATCCTTATACTGATGAAGATACGAACAGTGGAGTGCTGCCCTTTCGCTATCTGCATTTCCCACCCCCTCAACGCATAGCATGTAACGGACGCCAATGGTTTTTGCTCGACTTCAACTGTACGATAATGATCGGGTTAAAGATGTCTTTTTAATTACCCCCCGGACTCGCTTAACCATTGGCCGCAGCAGAAACAATACCTTAGTCCTCCGCAATCCTAAGATTTTGCCCTTTCATGCCGCGATTTACTGGTATGAGGATCGATTTGTTTTACAAAAGTGTCATCCCAGTGCTGAGACTTGGGTGAACCAGCAGCGGCTCGCTGAGGATGCCCCGCAAAGCCTCAACAACAACGATCAAATTCAGGTCGGCCCCGTCAAGTTGGCATTTGACCTGACTGCAATGACGGAGGGAGATCGGTCTTCGGTCTCCCGCTTCAGTTTGCCCATCACCCAAGTCACCCCAAATTTCAGTAGTCATATCCTGCAAATTAGTTCTGACGACTGGATTCAAGAGTTTGCCCTCACTGGCCCCACCCTGTTTTTGGGAAATGCATCCAGTTGCGAACTTTATGTGGATTCGCCAGCGCTGCTTCCCCAACATCTGAAGCTAACCTGGCATCAGGATCGTTATGCCATCGATAATCTAGGCGATCCGGCATCCCTCGCCTATAAAGGAATGCCTGTTGAGCAAAGGGTCTTAGCCAACGGGGATATGCTACGACTGGGCCAGTCCTTGACCCTGAAGTATTCGATTTTGGACAATCCCACCCTCTCCCCTACGGTTCAGTCCATTTCCCTGCGCAACCGCACCTATATCGGCTTTGGTCGCGATCCTCGCAACGACGTGGTACTGGATCATCCCGTCGTCTCTCGATACCATGCAGCTCTGGAGTGGCAGGCGGGCAACTGGTTTGTCAAAGACCTGAACTCCTCCAATGGCACCTTCATTAATGAACGCTCTTCGCCGCAATGCGCCCTCCAACTGGGAGATACCTTGCATATCGGGCCCTATGAGTTTCAATTGACTCCAGATGAAACCCTGGTGCAATGTTCTGAGGTGGGCAAGTTGAGGTTGGATGCCTGCGGTCTCCTCTATCGCGTCGGTGCGTCCCTGACCCTCCTGGACCATGTGTCCCTCTCCATTGTGCCGGAAGAGTTTGTCACGATTGTGGGGGTGAGCGGTGCGGGCAAGTCTACGTTGCTGAATGCCCTGAGCGGGTTTCGACCAGCGACGCGGGGGACGGTGTTTGTCAATGGCCACGATCTCTACAAAAACTACGATGCCTACCGCACCGAATTAGGCTATGTGCCTCAAGACGATATCATTCACTCGGATCTAACGGTTTTGCAAGCCTTGGATTTTGCGGCACAGTTGCGGTTGCCCCCGGATATTTCCCCCCCCGAACGGCGACGGCAAGTGCGACAGGTGCTAACAGATTTGGAGTTGTTGGAACAGTCTAAAACCCTGGTCCGCAATCTCAGCGGCGGACAGCGCAAACGGGTGTCCATCGGGGTGGAACTGTTAACCCAACCCAGTTTGTTTTTCTTGGACGAGGCTACATCGGGTCTCGATCCAGGGACAGAATTGCAAATGATGCGCCTGCTGCGTCAGATGGCCAGTCAGGGCCGTACCGTTATTTTAGTGACCCACACCACGAAAAACCTGGCCCTCAGCGATCTGGTGGTTTTTCTGGCCAAGGGGGGACGCATTGCCTTTTTCGGTCCGCCGAAGGCAGCGTTGACCTACTTTGGCGTTCAGGAGTTCGATGAAATTTATATCAAGGTGGAAGAAGAGCGATCGCCAGAAGAATGGGCGTCGCAATACCAACAGTCGCCCTACTACCAACAATATGTGGTTAACCGTCAAGCCTCTCTTAACGGGTCGCCATCTGAGGCTCGGAATACGCCGCTGCGCACGGAATTAAACCCGGCCTCTCGCCCCTCGCCTTGGCGGCAGTTTCGGTTGTTGTCCCAGCGAAACCTGACGATTTTGTTCCAAGATCGCGCCAGCTTTTTGTTTTTGCTGGCGGTGGCCCCCATTTTGGGCTTGTTGGACTTTGTGATGTGGCAGCGACACATGTTCGATTCAAGCGAAGGGGAACCCAGCCAGTGTTTTACGCTGTTATTTATCTCAGTCCTCATTGCTGTCATTGTGGGGAGCCTATCCACCATGCGAGAGGTGGTTAAGGAGGCCGAAATTTATCGGCGGGAGCGGATGATTGGGCTGCAAATCGTGCCCTACATTCTTTCCAAGGTTTGGCTCAGTGCTGTGTTGGCCATTTATCAAGCCGCCATCTTTTTGATCACCAAGGCGATCGCCGTGGATTTGCCAGGGGGGTGGATCACCCTGGTGTCGATGTACTTCACCCTCTTTCTGGCCACCTTGGGGGGCATGGTCATGGGGTTATTGGTGTCGGCCCTGTCCTCTTCTCAAAATGTGGCACCGCTACTGACCATCTTATTTTTAGTTCCTCAAATTACCTTTGCCGGATCGTTTTTGCCCCTAAGTACCTTGGGTCCCGTGGGCCAAGCAATCAGCGAACTGACCATTACCCGCTGGGCCTATGAGTCGATGGTCACCCTGTCTGGCCTTGGCAAGGATATTGCCCAGGATCAATGTTGGCAGCAACCCGAATCGGTTCGCAAAAGCTGGAAGGAAGCCCAAAAACAAGATTGTCGATGTATGGGACCTAACTTATTTAAGCAGTGTGATTTTCCAGCCTTACATAAAGAGTACGATCCCGCCGTCGATCAACCCGAACCCCTCAAACCAGAGAGTCCCGGAGATCCGCCCGCAACACCGACCAATTTGCTGGGACCAGATGGGCAGCAGTTTGCAGATGATTTGCAGATCTATTCCGACCAAACCAAGACCTATCGTCAAGCCTTGGATCAATGGCAAGATCGATTTAGTCAATGGAAAGAGAAACGGGGTAGGGCGATCGCAGCCGGGGAAGAATTGCTGGGGCGATTTAATAAAAATCAAGGCAACACCTTTGCCATCAATGTCGGTAGCCATTGGCTTCGGTTAGGCTTATTGATTCTAGGAACCTTAGGGTTGCTGGTGGGGGTTCAAAAACGCAAAGATTGGGTATAAGTGTAAATTTACGTTTCAAACCGTGTTCTATGCAGCAGCAGACTCGGCGAAATGGGGTTATTTTAAGGTTTAGTCTAAAACAGCCTAAGCGTATCAATCGATCTGCGATTGGCTGCTATCCATTCCCTCCCGATGATTATCAATAGGTGTGCGGAGATGACCCTACCTGAATCCTTTGACCCTCATTTGAATGCCCAAGGCTACGTGCATCGCGATGAAGACGAGTTTCTAGATGGTCCTGCCCAGGAGGAGCATCTAAGCCCTGCCGATGTTTTGCCCCTGCACAATTGGCAAGAGCAATTACTGCCCCTCTCCTGTGTTGCGGCTGAGGACAATTTAACGGTTTTACGCATGGAGCTGGAGACAGCCCATCAGTTATTGCAATACCAGCAGACGGTACTAGACTCCCTTACAGAACGGCTCACCAACAGCGATCTCCAGCTTCAGCATACCCAGGATGAACTGACCGCCACGCGTCAAACCTGCGATCGCCAGTCCGCCGAATTTTCGGAAATTGAAGCGGTGTGCCGCGATCTCAAAATGCAACTGAGACGTCAGCAGCAGCGTGTTCTACAGTATCGAAATCTATTAAATGAGCAAACGATGCATCCCTTGCATGTCCCTGCTGCGGTCACTACGGCTTCAATGGTCACCATTGGTTACGAGTCCATTTCAGTAGAGACCCAGCCTCGACCCAGTGCGGCCAAATCTCCCCCCGTCAGTGCTTGGTCTGCGCCAGAGCCTATCGATTTAACCGGACCGCTAGCCTGTTACCGAAAATTGGCTACCATCCGCATGACAACCTCAACGATCCGTGTCGAGACGGTTGCTCGTTCGTCATCGACTGAGCGCGTTAGCAACGGTAGCCAAACTCCTGTTTTAAGTCAGGCTGGAGCTGGACACCAGTCTGGTGTGTTGAACAAACGGCAAGCCGTACAAGTCGATCTGCCTAGATTTACAAAACAATGAGAAATCCATGGCGTGACTAGTCGATAACTTTTTGGAAATTTTGTTGCCTAACATTGCATTTCTTCAATAAAGATTCCAGAGTTCTTGGATGGGAACTCTTACCCCCTCTGCGTGCGTCTAGGCTCCTATAATGGATCATCGCAGTGAACAGTGGAGACTCAACCATGAAGAAGTTGGGGTTAGGAGCGTTTGCATTCTGTTTGATCGCAAGTTTATGGGCATCTGTTTTACCCGCTCAAGCGTCTTGGCAGACTAGCGATTCTTTACAACTGGCCGGATGGTGGAAGCGTCAAAACAATGTCCAATATTTGTTGGATCGTCTCGCTACCGACGCTGATATTTTTCAACGGAGCTATGACCACGCTCTGGACATCAGCCGATTGGATGGCACGCAACGCGAAGATAACTTTAATGAAAAAGTGAAGGATTTTCGGGATGCAGCTCGTGATTTACGGGACGATTATCGAGATGGAGGCAGGCGAACCGCTCGAATTCGCAACCTATTGATTCGGGGTCAGGAATTACATGGTCTTTTGGAACGTAGCCCCCGTCAATATGAGTGGCAAGACGAATGGCAAGCCGTTCGCCGGGATCTGCGAGACCTGGATAATGCAACAGGGAATCAGATTTATTATTAGCAAGAGACTCCGGTAAGGACGTCAGAATCTGGGAGAATAAACATCCAGATAGGTGTCCTTATTGAAAAGGATTAAGTTTTGTGAATCTCGGTAAGTGGGTCGGCTTAATCGTCCTCGGAGTTTCCCTGTATATTCTGTGGCAGATTCGCCAAGTCTTGCTATTGGCCTTCACGGCGATGGTGCTAGCCTCAGCCCTCAATGGCGTGGTGCGTCTGTTGACGGCTCGGTTCAAGTTGAGCCGGGGTTGGGGCATTTTGTTAGTCATTGGTTTATTTTTCGGATTCATTGCCGTTTTTGGTTTGCTGGTGATTCCTCCCTTTCTCGCCCAGTCTCAGGAATTGGCCACCTTGGTGCCTCAAAGTATTGATCGATTGACAACCCTATTCCATTGGCTTGAGGAGCAGGTGCCGGGGCAAAATCTGATCGATCCCAATATCTTTGAGGACTTTAGTAAGCAGGTTTCGCCGCTCGTTGGTCCCATTTTTGCCAATTTCTTTGCATTGTTCTCGAACACATTGGTGGTGGTTCTCAATATTTTGCTGGTCTTGGTTCTGACCATGATGTTTCTGGTGGCCCCAGAGCAATATCGCGACTTATTTGTGCGAGTCTTTCCAGCGTTCTATCGGCGACGGGTGGATGGTATTTTGCTCCAGTGCGAAATGGCTCTCGACAATTGGATGGCTGGTATCTTATTTAATATGTTTGTAATCGGGTTTTGTAGTTTTATTGGCCTGTTGGTGTTACAGGTTCGTCTGCCCTTGGCCAATGCACTCATTGCTGGATTGTTGGAAGCTATTCCCAATTTAGGACCCACTCTGAGTGTGATTCCCGCCATGGCGATCGCCCTACTGGACGCGCCCTGGAAAGCGGGTGCGGTTTTAGTCCTCTACGTCTTACTTCAGCAGCTCGAGCAATATTTGCTGGTACCCACAGTGATGGCCAAACAAGTATCGTTGTTGCCCGCTGTTACCTTGCTTTCCCAAATTGCCTTTGCCATTTTCTTTGGATTTTTAGGGTTATTGTTAGCGTTGCCGTTGGTGGTAGTTGGCCAAATTTGGGTCAAGGAAGTTTTAGTGAAGGATATTCTTGACCAATGGAGTGAACCGACACGGACCCATGGTTAATCCTTTATGGGCGATGCGATCAACTATCTTGATCCAAGCCCCAATGTAACGATAACGGGTGAGAAAATAGCTCAATTACCTTTGGGTTATACTGGTGACAGTCTTAACTGAAGCGTCCTGTAATGGTTCGTCTTGATGCGCATCCACCTCAATCGATTGAAGCGGCCACAGACGACATACAGTGGCCTCCCACCAATCTTTATAGCGATGAGCCGCCCTTGGAAACTGACTTTCACCGGGAACAGATTGACCTGTTGATTCGCTTGCTCAAATATGGGTGGCGCGATCGCCCAGACTTCTACATTTCTGGCAACTTAACCGTCTACTACAATGAGCAACAACTCAAATCCAGGGATTTCCGTGGCCCTGATATCTTTGTGGTGCTGGGTGCGGAGAAGCGCGATCGCCGCAGTTGGGCCATCTGGGAAGAAGGTGGCAAATATCCCAATATGGTGATTGAGCTGCTCTCCAGTTCCACAGCAACGGTGGATAAAGGTCTCAAAAAAGACCTGTATCAGGATGTGTGGCGCGTCCCCGATTATTTCTGGTTTCATCCCGAAACCCTGGAGTTTGCCGGATTTCATCTGGCGGATGGTCGATATGAGGCCATTCCCCCCACCGATGCAGGCTGGTTATGGAGTCAACAGCTTGGGTTATACCTGGGCATCCATGAGCGGCAGTTGCGCTGGTTTACAGCAGAAGGTCAGCTCATCCCGTTGCCGGAAGAGGCCGAACGGCAGGCCAAGGAGCAAGCTCAGCAGGCGAGAGACCAAGCCGAATTGCAAGCGGCACAATCCCAACAAAGACAGGAACGACTGGAAGCCTTTTTGCGATCGCAGGGCATTGACCCCGATCAACTCCCCGAATAGAAAGAATGCGATCGCGACCGAATCAGACCAAATCGATCATCTGCAAAGGGATTGATTTAGGATAGAAAGCAGGATAACGGCGGGTTTTCTCTAATTCCCATGAGGTTTTTATGAGTGTTAATGTTGTGAGCTTGGTGGGTCGGGTGGGAACGGAACCCGATGTGCGTTATTTCGAATCGGGTAGTGTGGTGTGTAAGTTGACCCTGGCGGTGGATCGGCGCACCCGGAATAATGATCAGCCCGATTGGTTCGATTTGGAATTGTGGGGCAAAACCGCAGAGGTGGCCGCACAGTATGTGCACAAAGGCACCTTGATTGGCGTAACAGGCGCGTTGAAGTTTGACCATTGGAAAGATCGCAATACGGGCAGCGATCGCACTAGACCGATTGTGCGGGTCGAGCGGCTGGATTTGCTGGGGTCGAAGCGAGATGCCGACCCCAATGCTGCCGCCGCTCCTGCTGCTGCCTACGACGAGTTTTAGCCATCAATAGCTAATTTGCAAGGTCACTGACGCTTGGATCGATTGTTCGCCCCCTTCTACGGGGGTTGACGCAACGTCCGCGCTGGCAACCCGCGCTTTCAGGGCGGCAACCGGGTAGGGGCTAGGGGGTGGCACATTGGCTCCGTTCAGTTGAATGCTCACAATTTCCTTAGCCGACAGTCCTAGGCTCATCAAAACGGCCTTGGCTTGTTCTTGGGCATCTTGAGCCGCCTTGCGCAGCGCCACCTTTTGGGCTTCGGCGATCGCTGCATCCGACGCGGCAAAAGAAACACTATCAATGCGACTCGCCCCCGCTTGGACCGCATCATCCAGCAGTGTTCCAGCTTGTTCAGTGGGAACTCTAAAACTCACCACATTGCTTGCCTGATACCCATTGAGGGTTTGCTTGCCATTGTTGTAGTCGTATTGCGGACTCAAGTTAATGCCCGTGGTTTGCAGTTTGAGAACATTCCGCGACTTCAGCAACGCAACAACCGCTGCTGAGCGCTGAGCCACTTCCGCCTGAACTTGTTTGGCTGTTTTGCCCTGGGCTTCGACCCCCAATTGCACATCAGCCAAGGTAGCTGTAATCTTTTCGCTGGACTGACCTGTAACGGTGAGGGTATGGAGCATAGGGGAGGGCAGGGATTGCGGAAAGGGACGATCTTGGGCTAGGAGGAAGGTGGGAGCGACCCAAAGGCCCCCGGAAAATCCGACTGAACAGAGGGCGATCGCAAGCAGTCTCCTGCGCAAAGCCAGCCGTTGTTGTTGCATCGTTGTAATACCTTATACATAGCTCTCATTTGACCATCGCATGGATAGATGGCAACACAGCATAAGTTACAGAAATAGTAACCGCCTCAATCCGGTCATGATTTCTGAAGGCATGGTCCAGAATTCGATACCCTAGTAGGTACATATCAGCGTTCACATCCTTAACCCCCGTTTAACCGACTGCTGTACAAGGTCAGATGCATGGATCGAACCAGTTATTTTCAATGGTGGGGTAAACTCTCGGTCCCCGCTCGGTTGCTCATGATTGGCTTGGCAGGACCCATTTTGGTGCTGAACTTTTGGGCCATGGCCTCGATTGCCAAGTTTTTTGGTGCCCTGATCGGCGTGGTGGTCGTCGCCTCTCTGCTCGCTTTTTTGCTGAATTATCCGGTCAGCTGGTGCGTGGAGCGCGGAATCAAACGTGAACCGATTTCCATCATCGTGTTTTTATTGACCTTATCCCTGTTGTTGGGGTTGGGGATTACCTTATTTCCCCTGGCCTATGCCCAGGTCCAACAACTTGCCATGCGCTTGCCGGAGTGGATCGAGTCGGGTCGTCAGCAACTGTTGGTCTTAAGTCAAGAGGCTGAAGAGCGGGGCCTGCACTTGAATCTGGACATTATGTCGGCGCAGGTGGTCGATCGTTTACAGGGGCAAATTCAGTCCCTGACCAAGGGGTTGGTCAATTTCACCTTGGGGACGGTGAGCAGTGTTCTAGATACCCTCATTGCGGTTTTGATTACGGTGATTCTGACGTTTTATCTGCTACAGCATGGGGATGAACTGTGGCAAAGTTTAATCGAGTGGTTACCGGAGTCTCGGCAAGAACCCGTCTCTAAAATTTTGCGGCTGAGTTTTCAAAATTATTTCATCGGCCAGCTTATTTTGGGCATTTGTATGGCATCGGCCCTGATTCCCACCTTTTTGATTATGAAGGTTCCCTTTGGGCTGCTGTTTGGCCTGACGATTGGAACCATGGCGCTGATCCCTTTTGGCGGCACGGTGGGGATTATCTCGGTAACCTTGCTGGTGGCGTTGCAAAACATTTGGCTGGGCCTCAAGGTGCTAGCGGCAGCGGCCATTGTGCAGCAAATTCTGGAAAATTTGGTGGCTCCCCGTGTGCTGGGAAGTGTAACGGGCTTAAATCCGGTTTGGGTGTTTATTTCGGTGTTGATTGGGGCTAAAACGGCAGGACTCATTGGGGTCGTGGTTGCTGTGCCGACAGCGGTGGTGGTCAAAACCGCCCTGTTGAATGTGCGATCGCGGATTGATTTGGAGGACAAACCCACGACGGTGGAGGTTGTGGCCACCGCTGGGGAGTCCTTATCGAGGGCTTCTTAGAAGCGTGGATTAAATCAGATCAATGATGCCTAGCGTAAAGAATTTTGGCGACTAATTGATAGGTCCCGGACCGTTGCTCAAGGACTGCGATCGCCTCGTTATGGGTGAGGACTGTAGGCAAATATCGAGATTTTTTGGCACGCACTGCGTCAATAGATTGTCCGATCTCTTGTCGGAGAACTCTGGTCTAGGAGCCTTTTGGGAGGTTCGGGCATGAGAGGGCGTTTAATACCGGACATCATCCAGATGATACCGATGCCCCCAAAAATGGGGATCGGGAAAAATAGGAAGCTATCCGCCTAAACCCCAGTATGGGATAAAATACGGAATATAATCGGCCTAAACCGCTAGCAGAGCGATGAAAGCTGAAACTCATCGGTATAAATGCCTTTGAAGACGGAATAGGCGGACAAAAATCGGTTTTTGCCTCCTGTGCGGGAGCTTAGACGGATAGCTATCCAGCTAAATGGCTAGATAGAGGATTTAGGCGGACTAGAATCGGCTTTAAGCGTCTGTGCGGGGTATTAGGCAGATCCTGTCCACCTAAACAATAGTTATGCGGCTTTAATTCCTGGTAGAGATAGCACCACAAAACCTTCTGTGAGTTTGCAAAGTCTAATAAACCAAGATTTTTTTTAGTTGAATTAAACATGGAAGAGCTACTGAATCAGCTTGAAGAATTAGGATTTTACAAATACGAAGAACCAAGCATGATCAAAATGCTGAAGTCTCTTGCAACGCAGACTGGATCACCTTTAGTGGTTGATGGGCAATATCAATATGCTGATTTGGACTCAATTGTAGAGACAGATGAGATAGAAGTTATCGAAGGGACTTTGCAGTTG
>JBAVRC010000693.1:0-2810 GCA_049694615.1 Thermosynechococcaceae cyanobacterium
GGAACCCCCAGAACCAATGAGGGAACCCCCAGAACCAATGAGGGAACCCCCAGAACAGGAGCATCCAGAACAACCCCCAGAACAAATCCAGAATATAGCGCCAGCAGGCGCATGGATCGAGGTATGCAAAGTGGGCGATCGCAACTTCAGGCAAGCCTACTGGCGATCCAACGTCCCCATGTTCCAGTACAAGCGGGCCAAGGGCGACGCACCAGCACTCACCAAAAAGCAGTACATCGGCAAAGAGAATGGTACGGAACATCAAGCGGCGATCGCAATGGTCGAACGTCGAAAGGAGCTAAGAAAAAATGCGACAAGAAATTAGAGGGTTAACCCTCATCCGGCCTTGGGGCACAGCAACCGCACTGCATGGCAAACGAATCGAAAACCGAACGAAAAAATTTCCACTCCCTGTTGGAACATTTATCGCTATCCATAACGGCAATAAATGGGATGCAGATGGCGCACAGTTCATCAAAGGCTTAACAGGAATAACCATCGACCCCATCGATGACCCGGCAGGTTGCATCATTGCGATCGCCCAGTTCAGCGGCATGGTCACCCAAAGCACCGACCCTTGGTTCTTTGGTCCTTATGGCTGGCGATGGTCAAAGATAGTCCCCATTCAGCCAGTGCCATGCAAAGGAGACTTAGGCTTGTGGAAACTCAACTCAGCCACCCTAAAAGCAGTTCGCGATCAATATCAAGAAGCATCGAAAGTGAGGTCAGAAATATGACAAACGAAGATCGTTTAGCCACAGTTCTCGATAACCTCAACAAAACACTGCAACAAATCCTGATGCAAAATCAACCCCAAATCAAAAATGAATTAACCCTAACCGAAGCCGCAGAACTCTTAGGGGTCCATGTCCAAACCATCCACAAATACCGGAAAGAATCATGGCAAGAAGGGGTGCATTACTTCCCCCAAGGTAAAGGGCACCTCTACAACCGCGAACTACTCGAAGACTGGCGACGCAATCGCACCAACCCAGCCCAGCATCAGCTTGCGATCGCAGCTTGGATCCAGAACAACCAACCCAAAAAAAAATTAAAGGGATACAGCCATGAATGAGGAAGAATGGGCAAAACTCAAATTTGAGAGATTGGCAAACTTCGGCTTTACAGAAGCAGGATCAGCTATCACGGATGCAATTTGGTTTACGACTGGATATCAACAGGTCGGAATGGTGCTCATCTGCGATCGCGCAGAAATCCGAAAAGCATACATCGGAGTTGTTGACCCAACCGAAAACATAAGCGAAGAAAATTGCGCTAAACACATCGCCCAGTTTGGGGCAAAACTACCAAGGGCAATCGCACAAACGGCATTTCCCAATAAGTTGAAGGAGGAAATGCAGTATGGATAAACTAACGCCAGGTTGCTATACGCTGTGACGCCCTAAAATCATTCAAAGCTAAAACAGATCCGGCAACCGTGGCCGCGACTGCACATTACCCGCATAAAACTTATAAATCGTCGCTACATCATCCCCCACCAATTCAGCCACCTCAGCAGGCGATCGCCCAATATGCAGCAAATGCGAAATCAGCGTTGACCGAGTGCTGTAAGGTTTGCGGTACTCAACCCCAGCCAGGTTAAGGATATCAACCCATGCCCGGTTCCGAAAATTGTGATCATCGATCGCAAACCCCTGGGGAGAGCAGAACACCAAATCATCTGGATTCACATCGGGCCTGCGGCGGTCGCACAGCATTTGCGTCAAGCGCGGTCCCAAAGAAATCTGACGCGCCCGATTCGTCTTAGTCGCCTTCCGTTTCCCCCGACTGATCGACTCCCCAATCCAAATCGACGCACCATCAGCACTCACATGCTGCCAACGTAACCCGATGGCCTCACCCGTCCGGCAACCCGTGCCAAACAAAAACTCCACAAAATCGGTGTAAACAGACCAGCGCGGATGGTCCCTAAACGTGGCCAGAATTAACCGAATTTCATCCGTCGTAAAGGGTCGAGGTCGTTGCTTCGGCTTCACCCTTATCGGCAAATCAGCCCAAGGATTAACCTCAATCAACCCCTGCTTCATCGCCCACACCCAACAGGCATTCACCAAACTCAGATAATCCCGCAGCGTCACCGCAGCCATCCGCGTCAACATCCAATCCTTAAATCGCTCCGCATCCTTGGATTCAACCAGCGCGATCGCCCTGCAACCAAAATGGGTTTCAAGGTGCCCCAGCATCCAGCGGTATTTCAGCAACGTGCGCTCATCCACGCGACTGGCCTTATAGTCCATGAACTTTGCAAACAGTTGACCGACTGTCAAGTCACTAGACCACTGACCTTGCACCTTGTATTTATTCAGGGTCGGATCAAAGTTACCCGTCGCAACATCCCCCTCAATCTGCTTCGCCCGAATCTCCGCAGCCAACCGGTTAATCGTCGTATCCGACATCCCCAGCGAGAGGAAGTACCGCTTGCCGCCATAACTCCAGACCAACCGCAGGCGATCGCGTAAAGACTGAATTTTGACCAAGCCTCGCGGTGTTCTGGGGGTACTGCCTGCCCCCACGTTGGCATCATCCATGATCTCAATACGATCTCAGTTGCAACGGTGGAATCAATTCTTCAGACTTCGATAGACTCGCGTTTTACGAAGCTTCAGTCAAAACCAATCCTACAACCAAAACCTGAACACCGCCACAGACAAGGCTTTCAGAGAATGGACACATCCCGACTCGAACGGGAGACCCCCACGATGTCAAGGTTGCTGTCAAGTTGTTAAAAGCTATACAGAGTAAGGGTTTCAATAAGACAAAAAACTGTGATCTCAAAAAGATCACAGTTT
>JBAVRC010000694.1:0-7223 GCA_049694615.1 Thermosynechococcaceae cyanobacterium
CGTCTAACCAGACTTGTTTTGAGATTTTTCAAGCGATGCCCTGGAGCACCGCCACAGTTTATGGGGTAACCTTAAAGCGATTACAAGATGCCGGACAGGACATCCATATTTTGCCAACCTGGTACGATATCGACACCATAGCGGATTTACAGCAACTGTCACAGCGCGATCGCCTGAATTCCACCGCAACGCGCAGTCTGGCCTATATCCAGGATCATAGAACGGTTCTCTTCAAGTCCTATGCCCCTTGAGCTATCGGTCATTATTCCAGTCTGGCAAGAAGGCGATCGCATCCGACCCTGCCTGGACCATTTAGCCGCCATTGCTGGGGAAATAACCTACGAAGCAATTGTGGTGGATGGCGACTCCCAAGGATCCACCCTACAGCATCTCCCCACGCATGGCCTAACCCTACAGGGAATCCGAGCTGCCCCAGGGCGCGGCACCCAGATGAATGCGGGGGCACAACTAGCCCAAGGGCGCATTGTGTTGTTTCTCCATGTCGATACCCGACTGCCCCAGCAGGCATTCCCACAAATTTTGGCGGTTTGCGATCGCCCCGGCATCGCTGGCGGAGCCTTCGACTTAGCCATCGCGTCCTCACGGCGATCGCTCCAGATGATTGCCAAAGTGGCCTCTTGGCGATCGCGCCTGACCCGAATTCCCTACGGCGATCAGGCTATTTTTCTGCGCAAGGATATTTTCGAGGCCGTGCAAGGCTATCCGAACATTCCCATCATGGAAGACGTGGCCCTGATGCAACGCCTCAAACAAAACCGTTATGCCATCGAAATTTTGCCTGATCCAGTCAAAACTTCGCCCCGCCGCTGGGAAACAGAAGGGATTTTACGCTGCACCCTACGCAACTGGAGTCTCATCGCCCTTTATTATGGGGGCATTGCGCCGGAAACCCTGGTCCGTTGGTATCGCCCTCGACCCGCGACGCCATGCAACTGATATCCTTCCGCCGCGTTACAGGATCCTTGAATGGCTCAGTTTTTGTTGCGACGGTTGCTTCGTTTAATTCCCGTGTTATTCGGTATTACCTTTATCGCCTTTGCCGTGCTGGAATTTATTCCGGGCGACCCCGCTACCGTTATGCTGGGCGAACGTGCTACCCCCGACCAAGTGGCAGCGCTGCGAGAACAACTGGGTCTGAATCAACCTTTGGGAGTGCAATACGCGCACTTTTTAGGTCGTCTTGTCCAAGGCGACTTTGGCCAGAGTATTGTGAGCGGCATCGCCATCCAAACCGAATTTATCGCCCGTTGGCCCGCCACCTGCGAACTGGCGATCGCAGCAATGACCCTCGCCTTGGGGTTGGGCATTCCGGCGGGTGTGGTCGCTGCGGTCTATGCCAATCGTTGGCCGGATCGCCTGTTGCGGGTGGGCGCACTGTTGGGGGTGTCGATTCCTGTCTATTGGTTGGGGTTGTTGCTGATCTACCTCTTTGCCGTCTCCCTGCATTGGCTCCCGGCTAGCGATCGCCTCAGTACCGATCTGAGTCTGACCTTTACGCCCCTCACAGGGCTTTATCTCGTCGATAGTGTATTGCAAGGGAATGGGGTGGTTTTGGGAGATGCGATCGCCCATTTGTTGTTGCCTGCTTTAACTCTGGGCAGCATTCCCCTAGCCGTGATTGCCCGGATCACCCGCAGCGCCATGTTGGAAGCCTTGGCCCAAAATTATATCCGTACGGCCAAAGCCAAAGGGGTTCCTCCCTTGGCGATAGTGGGTCGTCATGCCCTCAAAAATGCGCTAATTCCGGTCAGCACAGTGGCTGGTCTGCAATTTGGCACTCTCCTAGGCGGAGCCATTTTGACCGAGACCATTTTTGCATGGCCGGGAATTGGGGCTTGGCTCTATGAAGGAATTTTGAACCGTGACTATCCAGTGGTGCAAAGCGGCATTGTAGTGGTGGCGACGATCTTTGTCTTATTAAACTTGCTCACCGATTGGGTTTACCACTGGATCGACCCTCGAATTCGGACCTAAGGAGTCAGGGTGTAGGTGACAAAAATCTCGCGGGACAGCGATACTTCCGGTGGCGTTTCAGGACTGTAGTCCGTCACCGAATCTAAAAACGGAAGAGTCAGACCCTTACCGCAACTGGGCAAAAACAGATCATAAAAGGGTTGGGCCACAGAAGGAGCCGGGTTAAGTTTGCCACCTAAGGCAGACGCGATCGCCATAGCTCGGTTTTTGGCATCCCTGGCTGCAGCCTGATACACATCGGCTTCCAACGGCTGACAATCTTGAATCGAATAATTTACCGCGACCCGACTGATGGAAACCTCCGACAACGATCCTGCAGCCTTTTGTACCGCCGTCACAATTTTAGCGAGTCCTGCTTGGGTGGGTTTAGGTTGCCGCACCGCAATGGTCGCATCGGCATCTGACCCCTGGGAAGGAAGCGGAAAGGGGAATGGACTCGCCGTCGCCGTTCCATCCTTAAATCGCACCTGGATCTGGGTTTTGGCAACCCCTACAGCCGTTAATGCTTTCAAAATGGGCACCAGGGTTGTCTCGGATATGCCATCCGAAGCAGACTGAAACCGCAGGGCTGTCGGCTCGCTGGAGTCAGGGCTACGGTCAGGCAAACTAAACTCGAAGGATAAATCAGCGAGGTCGGCGGGGCGATTGGCTCGTCCTTTGCCAATAACTCTCACCACTGAGTTAGGATCCGCTGCCGGAGGATAAAACAATTGGGCAATGGCAGGAGCATTGGGCTGGGCTGCGACAGGTGCAAGTCCAGCACTCGTCAGCCCAACTGTCGCCGCCAATGCCGAACCCATCCAACCCTTCGCCATCCAAGTCGCTTTCATACCGTTTTTAGCCCCACCCATTTGATCTGCAACCGCGTTTGGGCCATCATTGCCCAGAGTCCATCTCTTCAGCATGATACAAAAAGGATGCGCAATACAGGGACAAGACCATGCAACGCAACGACTTTTTATGCCAGTTATGGCGATCGCCCACCGGTCGTTTCGGCTTGGGTCTGGTTCTCGGACTGGCCCTATTGGCAATCACGGCACCCTTGGGGCATCCCATTGGCTCGACAGCCAGTCAGGACTACGCCACCCGGCTCCAGGCTCCGTCCTGGACCCATCCCCTTGGCACCGATGGCTTGGGTCGCGAATTGTGGCAACTGGCCTGGTCCGGTCTGTCGGTGTCCCTGGGGGCAAGTGTGGCAGCAGTGAGCTTGGGTTGCAGCATCGGGTTAGTCCTGGGCACCCTGGCCGGATACGGGCGAGGTCTCTGGGAGGTGGTCATTGGTTGGCTGACCGATATTCTCCTGGCCTTTCCGCCCATTTTGCTGGCGATCGCCATTGCCACACTGCTTGGCCCCAGCTTTGTGAGTATTTTGGTGGCCATCAGCCTCATCCAAATTCCCATTTATACCCGACTCACTCGCAGCCTCGTGCTGTCATTATCTGCTCAACCTTTCACCTTGGCCGCTGAAGCCGTGGGTGCTTCCCCCTTGCGGATTATGACTCGTCATTTATTGCCTGCCACTTTGGGGCCATTGGTGGTGCAAGCCACTCTCTCCACGGGAACCGCCACCTTAGAAGTCGCAGGACTGGGCTTTTTAGGGTTGGGGGCACAACCGCCCACCGCAGAACTAGGAACCCTCATGGCCGATGCCTTTCGCAATGGCTATGCCCTTTCCGCCCCTTGGACCATGTTGGTCCCTGGAGCCATCATTACCCTCATGGTTTTTGCCTTCAATCTCTTGGGAGACGGACTGCGAGACAGTCTTGACCCCCAAGGACGGTTGAGCATGAGTCCCTAGCGACGATTCAGAAACTCAATGATCCCCTGGGCGATCGCAGCGGCCATTTGGCGTTGAAACCCCGGATCTCCCAGTTTGGGCGCATCTTCGGCACCCGTCACAAATCCTGTTTCCACCAGGGTAGCGGGCATGGTTGTATGGCGAATCACGTAGAACCGAGCCGAATGCACCCCACGGCTGCGGATATTGACACTGCGGGTAATGCTATTGAGAATGGTCTTTGCCAGTTCCGCCCCCGATGCCGAACCCGGCGCATAGTAAGTTTCCGCCCCATTAATATCGGGACGACTCATATTGATGGAGTTGGCGTGAATACTCACAAATACATCCGCTCGCACCTGCTGGGCAAGGGCCACACGAGGGGGCAAATCTACATCTCGCGATTCGTCGGTTCGGGTTAAGTAGACCTGTAACCCTTGTTGTTGCAATAGACGGGCCACTTCTAAGCTCATGGGTAAAACAATATTGGTTTCTCGCAACCCCCCAATGCCAATGGCCCCCACATCCGGTCCCCCATGCCCCGGATCGATGACGACAATGCGTCGCCCATTGGGCTGCGATAACGTCGGTTGCGCAAAGGTCGATGCATTGGAGGGGGAGGGGAGAGATTGCTGAAAAATAGGGTTTGTTGTTGTGCCCAAACGGGTGAGATTCACCACGAGGGTCTGATTATCGACCCGACCGATGGTACCCACACGAACCCCTGATGCCGGGGTCGCCAAAATACTCACATTCTGGCCATCTTGACGCAAGGAAAGGTCGGAGAGTGGGCTACCAGCCGCAGGTCGAGGCACTCGAAGCCGAGATAACTGTGCATCTCGGAGCGTGATCCGGTAGCGCGTGCCTTCCCACCCTGTGGTGTAATAGGCGGGCCGATCGGTTTGAATCAGCAGTTGGCTTCCCCCCAGGGCGAGATTTTGCAGGGTGGCCAATGAACGGCTTCCATTGCCGGGATCGGGGGTGGGCTGACTTGACCCTGTCGTTGTCGGCTTCCCTGAAATTAAACTAATATTTCGCGTGGGCTGCTTACTGTTGGGCACTTTAGCCGAACCCCCTTGGGGTAATAGCACGACGCCCCCAAAGCGACTGGTACTTGCCAACCAATCAGGACTGCGCCGATCGACCCGTAGGGTGAGTCGTGCCACAGGCGGCTGGGTCGAAAACTGACGAATGGACACCCGCTGGATGCCGTGGTAGTCCATTTTGTATTCGTTTTGGGTGAAGGGCTGATCCACCCATAGGCCACTGACATCAAAGGTAATTTCTTTGCGGCTGCTGTTGCGGCTGATCTGAACCCCGGCAACGGCTTGTTGGGTCTTTAAGAACAGACCTTCTGAGGTGACCCAAATGTCTTCGAGGCGGTTGTTACGATTTGGCGTCGTTGCTTCTGCCACAGGGGTTGGGGCCGTTTGGTCGGGTGGGGGCAGCGGATTAGCTAAGGCTGTACTTCCGCCCGCATCGGGGGGAAATCCATTGGCCAAAGGCATCTCCGGGGACGCTTGCCCGAGCTGAGGCGTTGGCAATTCAACCGACCAGGACAAAGGGGATGCCCCCTGCACCTTCACTTGCTGGGGATCTACGGTGTAACCAGGGGACAATTCAACCACAATTCGTGCGGTTTGCGCATCAAATTGTCCCACCCGAATCGACCGAATCGCGGCGCTATAGTTTTGATTAATCGTGGGCTGGCCCAATTGTACCCCCGGCAAATCCACGACCAATCGCACCGGATTCGGAATCAACTGGACCCGAGGTTTAATGGTGGCATCGGTGGTAAATTCCAGGCGGTTGCGGGTTGTGTCAAAACGCCAAAACTGCAGCCGGGATGCCTCCGCAGGCATTGCCAACAGGCTCAACGCGATCGCACTGGCCATGCTGGCAAGGAGGGTGATTGCCCGAACCCCTTGCTGCCGTTTAGTCCCCTTAAGCCATTGCCCCATTAGACAATCTCCATCCTCGAACAAAATGATCAACTGCGATGTGGAAAGAATCCCTCTCCATGACTGGCTGCGCACCCGTCAACCTATTGACGTTTCTTGTAGGCTTTCTCGTTCCTGAATGTTTGGGTTGGGCTCTTGGTTGGGCGATCGCACAACGAGGCGGTTTGTTACGGGACATCGGGAAAAGACGCTGCCGCTAGTGTAGCCTCTACCATCCAGATCGCCTAGCTGGAAGAATCTTGGAAAACCCAGCGGAGTAAAGGCGGCGCAAAAAACGTCGTAAAAATAACCATGACAATGATGGCCGCAGACAACGCGGGAGACAAAACACCGCTGGCTGTGCCCACCCCCGCAAAAACCAGTCCAACCTCGCCACGGGGAATCATACCAACGCCGATTGCCCATCGGTTTAAGGGACCTGGACCGAATACGGTTGCACCCGTGAGCAGTTTGCCCACAACGGCAACTGCAACCAAAAAGAGGGCTAGGATCAACCCTTCGCGATTGGCTGGGATCAAGGGGTTCAACACACTAATATCAGTTCTGGCTCCGACACAGACAAAGAAGACGGGGACCAACATATCGGCAATGGGGACCACTTGCGCTTCAAGGTCAGCCTGTTTTTCGGTCTCGGCCAAAATTAGACCAGCCGTAAATGCACCTAAAATGGCTTCTAGATGGATCGCGACAGCGATATAGGACCAGATAAACGCCACAATCAGGGCCGCAATCAGTAAACTGCCCCTGGTTTTTAAGCGATTGACGAGCCACACAAAATAGGGACTCAGTAACCGTCCTAGGACAATCGACCCCACTAAAAAGACCGTAGCGCTAACCACTAAGTAGACAATATTGGCAATCTGCACTTGACCGTCTTTAGCCAAACTGGCCACCACCGCCAAAACGATGATGCCTAAAATATCGTCAAGGACGGCAGCGCCCACAATAATTTGGCCCTCGCGGGTATTTAAACGTTGAATTTCCGCGAGCACTTTAGCGGTAATCCCAATGCTGGTGGCGGTGAGTGCGGCCCCAGCAAAAATAGCGGGAATCGTCGGCACCCCAAACCAAGCGATTAAGCCAGCCGTCCCCGCCAGAAAGGGCAGGGTCACCCCCACTACGGCCACCACAGCCGCCTGGGGGCCTACCCGGATCAGTTCTTTAAGATCGGATTCAAGGCCAATTTCAAACAGTAAAAAGATCACCCCCAGTTCAGCCAGGACTGAGAGGGCTTCCATATAGTGTTCAGAAATGGTCTGGATCGTATTGGGATCGCTCTGGGCACCCCACTGCAATAGTGTGGCGATCGCCGATGTATCAATCGCTAAACTGCTTTCCGGAAACAGCAACAGATGCAGCCCAGAAATGCCCACCACCACGCCCCCGACCAGTTCGCCCAGAACCGGCGGGAAACTCAACCGTGTACAGATTTCGCCGCCCAGTTTACTCGCCAGAAAAATTACCACCAAGCATAACAACACCCCTGCTAA
>JBAVRC010000695.1:0-2383 GCA_049694615.1 Thermosynechococcaceae cyanobacterium
TGCAGATTTCCAATCGATTGTAGAAATCAGGATGATCCACATTTAAAATAACTGGGAAAATCCGACCAGCCGTTTCATTGGTTTTCTCAATGACGTACTTATCGTACTCCCGTGCATCCATGCCCAAAGACTGATAGAAACCAGCCCGTTGCGTATCGTTTAAGTACATCGTTGCAAACACCGATAACAAGAAAAACCGACTCCACAACCGGGACTCTAGATTGTTGACGAACTCCGGCTGCGATCGCAACATTGCATCGAAGAAATCGCCGTGGCGGTTTTCATCCTGGCACCAGTTTTCAAAGAACTTGAAAATCGGGTAAATGCAATTTTCCGGGTGGGCCGACAGGTGACGATAAATGGTGATATAGCGCCAATACCCAATCTTTTCCGAAAGATAAGTCGCGTAGAAAATAAACTTGGGTTTAAAGAACGTGTACTTGCGGCTCTTGGTCAAAAAGCCTAGATCCAGGGACAACCCAAAATCCGACATAGCCTTGTTTAGAAACCCCGCATGACGGGCTTCATCCCGCGACATGAGGTTAAAGCAGTCCGCCAGAATTGGATTTTTGTCCTTGAGGCGACGGCCCAATTACTTATAGAGCAAGAAACCGGAAAACTCCGCCGTACAGGAGCGCTCCAAAAATTCGATAAAGAGCTTACGGGTTTCTTCGTCCAGGTGATCCCAAGACTGATCGAAGCTTTCGTCCCGAACAAAGTGTTTTTGGTTATAGTCGGTGCGAAATTCTTCCAGTAATGCCAGAAGCTCCGTTTCATTGCCGGACAGATCCATCTTGGCCATCTCGTCAAAGTCGGTGGTATAAAACCGAGGTGTCAAAATGGACTCTTTGGCCGGAACCTTAACTCCCGCACGCAATTCTTCAAATTCAGGCTTTTGGAGGGTGTTTACCATGGTTACTGTGCCGTAACTGTATTAAAAAAGCTTTAAACTGTCGCTGCAACGACCTGCCGAGGATTGATTCGGTAGATCTTTGAAGGTCTCTCAAGTCAGCAATCTCAACGAGCTGCTGCCTATACCTGTTAGCTATGGTACCTGAACGCGCAGGCCACAGCCGGGATGGCGACGGAAGCGTTACATTTTTCAAAGATTAGCAGGGCGTGGATTTGATCACCCCCTAGGATCCCATCGCCTCATGTACCGATTATCATCTGCGATCAAATGAATATGAGCAGATGGAGCACAGTGTGTTATTGCCGGGACTGGATATTGCACGGTTGGCGAGCTACGTTAGACCCACCGATCAATATTGATGCAGTGATGGCTTTTCGAGACATTTTACGGGGTTAACTGCGGGTTTAGTGTCTAGCCCGCAGGAGGTGAACTCAGCAATCTTGTCACGTCCAACTGGATGTCAGGAACCGCCAACAGCCTAATCCAACCCGTGGAAACGGTTGTGACAGCACCAAACAGACCCGCTTGCGGCTCGCGATGGATCCACAACTGTTGGCCCGCAATATCCATCACCCAATAGTCCTGAATCCCATTTCGGGCATAGAGCGTAGCCTTTTCACCGAGATCGTAGGCCAGTGTTGAGTTTGAGACTTCAATCAATCCGTAAATATCGGCAGGTTCAGGGTGACGGGTGTTGTAGCGAGACTCTGGGGGGACTGCGATGCAAATATCCGGTTGCGGTTCGGTCTTGTCTGACAATGTGATCGGTGCCGTGGCAAAAATGACGGCTTGCGCTCCCAATCGCGACTCTAAATATTGCACACCGCGTCGATAGCTGGCTCGGTGAATCGGTAACTCTGGTGCCATCTCGACAATCTGCCCATCAATCAGTTCTACCTGCCGATCCCTCAAGAGTCCACTCTCGATCATCCGACGATAATCGGCCACAGACCATTGGGTCAAAGTTCTCACCATGGCAAGGTGCCCTACGCTTCATGATCTCCAGTTTAGGCGAAGAAGTTGCGGACCTTGAGCATCAACCCCGATGAAATTTGAGTGCCCTTTGCAAGCGCGATCGCCCCTACCCTAAGCCAAGGACTAAGATGACAGTGGATCTCCTTTGTTGTAAGCCCTTACCCGCCCATGACAGCCTCTTTGGCCGAAACACCCCCCACCGCCCTCCGCATCCCTGAACTGCTCGCACCCGCTGGGGATTGGGACTGTGCCAAAGCGGCTGTCGAAAATGGTGCCGATGCCATCTACTTTGGGCTAGAGCGCTTTAACGCCAGGATGCGCGCCCAAAACTTTACCGAAGTCGATTTGCCCCAGTTGATGACCTTTTTGCACCGTCGCGGCGTAAAAGGCTATGTCACACTCAACACCCTTGTTTTCCCCCAAGAACTGGCGGAGGCCGAAGTATACCTGCGCACCATGATGGCCGCAGGGGTGGATGCTGTGATTGTCCAGGAT
>JBAVRC010000696.1:0-3061 GCA_049694615.1 Thermosynechococcaceae cyanobacterium
TACTGACCCATTCAGGCTCAAACGGCTTTTTCGGAATGATTGAATTCTCTAATGCTCTTTTCCCTGGCCTAATTCTCTCAAATAGTCTCAGTAGTCCACTCTCAAACCACTGGTGAGAAATCCGGGTTGTTGCTGCTGATGCTGTAGTCTCAAGTTTTTTAGTTCGGCCTGGAGATCCTGAGCGGTTAAAGATTGCAGTTGACTGTGGGTCAGAAACTGAATCCGTTCTTGAAGCTGTTCTGAGAATTTGGTCATTGCTTTCTGGAGATAGGGGGCGATCGCTCCTAGACTAGGCTGCCCATTTTGCTTCAGTAAAATTTGCATATCTTCTTGAACAAATAGGTGCAAGTGAGCAAGGTACTTAAAAGATTGATAGTGTCCCAACCGCCGCAAATATTCGATTAGTTCTGGCTCGTCAATAGAGGGGCTATATTCAAGTACAAGATCTGTCTTTTGGCCAGCATAATTTTGAATAGTTTTAATTAGAGCAGGAGTAGTAATACTAGCATTTAGTTTACTGAATATAGGAAACCCAAAAGGAGATAGTTCTTCGCTGATTTTTTTGATCTTTTGCTGAAGAGTAAGTGTATTTTGAGTTGATTCAGGATTTTTAACAGCTTCAGGAAAACCTTCATTGAAGGTCAGCTGTTCTAATTCTTCTAATGGAAAGAGTTGGTCAAAGTTACAGCTTGTGTTACTAGAATCTAGATCCTGATATGCTTCTAAGTTTGCTACTTGTGCTGAGAGCCGAGCTTCAAAGGATTCGAAACTGTTAGCAAACTGAAGTTGGATATCATAACTATCAATTGTTTCAAGGTACAAGGGTGTCGGGCTGTTCCTTTGAGGATAAGTTTGGATTTCGATTGTCGCAGTTCCTGGTAGCTTCCAAGCAGTAACGAACGTCAGTTGAAGTTCTTCAGCGGATGTAAAGGTAAATTCAACAGATAGACAAAACTGAGTTATATAAGTTAATCCTGTATCTAAATTTTTGCTAATTTCAACGTATAAGGATTCCCCAATCCATTGTTGGGCGTTTAGACTATTATTCAGGCTTTGGGTAAGATAAGACTTGCCAGGGTATATTTGTTGCAGCATTGTATCTACTGCATCATTACCTGTGCTTGCATTACTGGCAATCATGACAGTGTATTGAGTTTGAGTTTTAAGCATTTGCTCGATCCTAGTTAGGATGGGTAACCATACTTCATCGGTAAAAGAATGAATTTTAGCCAATATTAAAGGAGTCATGATTGCTAAATATGTTCGCCGATTCAAATCTGAAGTGCAACACCTATAAGACTTTTCCTAAGAGACTCATTGGGATAGTCTAAAGTTTAGAACAACAAAGGATACCTCCATGAGCTATACCTATCTTACTCTCTCTAAATGATTTGAGCCATACCAGCATCGGATTATAGGCAAGCTACCCATTCGTACAATTGCGGCAAAGATTGGGCACTCTGCAAGTACAATTTCACGAGAGTTAAATCGCAATCGTGTGGATAGGATTCAGTACTTACCTAATTCAGTTCAGATGCATATGCAGAAAATTTGTTAACAATCCAAAGAGAATTTGTTACAATGAAGTCATGATAATTTTATTATCCAAAACTACGCATCAGCGTGTGTAGTTTTGGATAAGGATGTTTAGGATTATAAACTTTTTCTCAACGGCAGAATGGGTTTAAGTTGCGTTCATCTAGTCTATAGAATCTAATTTGATTATCATAGTCGTCGCTCGCAATTAGTAGCTTATTTTGATTGACTACGGCATCTACACTATTCAAACGTGTGTTGAGTCGTGAAACCTCGATACTTGTTTTGACAGATGTTCCTTCTGTATCAGAAACTCGTCGGCCCGATCGGGTTAAGGGCCAGATCACCACTCTGCCGTCGTCTCCTGTACTGGCTAAATAGCAACCATTATTGGTAAAGGCAATGGAACGCACGGGCTTATTTTGGTGCCCATCTCGCCATTGATTATATAAGGGCAATTCGCAAAATTGGCTACGGGTAAACAGGGTCACGTTGGCTTTTTTAGAAATAGAGTTGGGGGATGCCTTACAGCGCCGGGCCGAAAGATCCCACAAACTGATGTAGCCGCTATTGTCGGCAGTGGCAAGTGTTGAATTGGCGATCGCAATACTTTCGATATACTGCTGCTGACTATTGAAGGGCTGATCCGCAGTCTGTTGCCCAACCTTTGGCAGTTCGGTTGTTTCTTGATAGTAGTAGCGAATATGGTACAAACGTCCTGTCCTTAAATCCCAAAGCGCCAGCTGATTGTAGCGTCCGGAAATCAGCAAAAGTCTCTGGCCTGCAATTTCGCTGAGCGCCAGTGCAGAAATGCTAAAGTCCACCACCGCTTGCCGAGTCGGGCGTCTACTGCCATATTCTAGATTCCACTCTAAAATCCGTCCGCTACCGTGACCGCTGTAAATAAACTGAGAATCGCGCGTGAAGGCAAGACCAAACACACGATCATCTTTAGCCAGGGATAAAACCTTAAGCTTTTGGCGTGTGAGGATGTCCCAAAACTGAATTTCGCCATTTTCAAGCCCCGCAGCCACCACATTATTCCCCTCAGGCCGATATCGAATAACGCGCACTGCCTTACCAGTCTTAGCCAAGATTCCGGCATCCTCAATCCGATCCTCATTCACACGCCAGCGGCGAATAGTCTGGTCCCTGGATCCGCTCAATACAGTTCCGGCGTCTCCGCTAATTTGAACCGTTGTCACAGGTTCTAAGTGGCGAGGCGACTTGAGGTTGGCCCACAGCCAAAGTAAGGACAACAGCAACAGCACAAGTGCCGCCTGCAACCAAGGTGGGATAATTGGCAACACCTTCAGTTCCAGAAGCTGCGCCTGTGGATTGGGTACCACCTGGGAATTAGCGTTGTTTGTACTTTTTAAGTTTATTACTGCCTCAAGCAAAAGCCTACGAGCTAAACCCAACCATGGTCTGCGCTTACGCACCACAAAATCGACCTCAGTTTTTTCTGCCGGATCCAAAATAAGGTTGTCGGGCACTAAGTCAACCTGACAGCGTCGAGAATCTC
>JBAVRC010000697.1:0-1891 GCA_049694615.1 Thermosynechococcaceae cyanobacterium
GCGAAAAGGGGTTGCAGGTCTATGTGATGTGCGAAATTCCCAATAATGTGATTTTGGCCGACCAATTTAGCGAGGTGTTCGATGGCTTTTCCATCGGCTCTAATGACTTAACCCAGTTGACCCTAGGGTTGGATCGCGATTCGGCTTTGGTGGCCCACATTTTCGACGAACGCAACGAAGGCGTGAAGGAAATGATTCGCCAGGTGATTGCCAAGGCCAAGGCGAAGGGACGCAAGGTGGGGATCTGCGGGCAAGCCCCCAGCGACTACCCGGAATTTGCTCAATTTCTGGTGGAGCAGGGGATTGATTCGATGAGTCTTAACCCAGATTCGGTTTTGAAGACGCGGCTGGCGATCGCTCAAACGGAAGGGGGCGATCAGGTTTAGGGAGGCAGTGGCGATAGCTGCGCACCAAGAGTCCGCAATTCAACGGGGTGTTTTTTGTAGGGGCGATCGCCTTCTTCACTCAAATTGAACAATCATCAAGCCATGTCCAATCGTCCTGTGCTTCATCAGGGAAACTTCGTAAGACCTTCAGAGAATCGCCCATCCAGCGAACAGACCTTAAGGGCGATCTTTCCTGCATTCCAGAATTCCATTGCATGTGAAATTTCTAATAAAATCTACCTGAGTATGATGACATTAGCAAGTACTTGAACAGAGATTTAGCTTACTCTCGGGAAACAGCGCTAACAGTACTCTGTTGACAACATCGCCTTGCGGGACACCTCAGGCACTCTCAGGCGATCGCCGTTGGATTGAGTCACAGGGCGGTCAAATCCAAAAACAGACTCTAGGGGAGTGAGGGTGATCGCCCCAACATTTGCTTAAGGTCTGCGATCCCCTTAGTCTCACGTTTGTTTCAAAAGCTGGGCGACCGTTTGAGATTGCTTGGGCGGCTGTATCTGGAGTCAGTGCTTCTGCAATCGCATGTCTTCGCTGTATAGGGAAATCAGTTTTTGGGGGGCTGGGGTGATAGCTGCGCACCAAGAGTCCGCATTTCAGCGAGATGATTTTTGTAGGGGGCGATCGCCAACCCCAACCGATTCTGCTGAGTTACCCTTATCTCCCAGCCCAGAAGTGTTCTGAACTCGCCAAACTGAATTTTGCCCCTCATCTCAGCATGGATTGACCAATGACTTGTCGATGAATCGCGAGATAGGGTAGCCTTCTGACATAAGGCATCCTCCTACTTGCGGATAACGCTATGAAAAAGGTCATCTATTGGCTCATGGGCGAAAAAGCCGGACGAACCATCGTTGGCACGTGGAATTGGTTATGGGGCATTCCGGTCGAGTCGGGTGGCAAGGTAGCAGTGGCGGTGGCGGAAGAATCGCTCCAATCCATGCAGGAATCCGTCCAAAAGCTGGCACAGGCGGTGGCAATGCAGGTGGGAGCCTACGAACGGGCTAAGAAAAAGTATGAAAGCAAGGTGCAAGAGTTAAAACAATTTGAAAAACAAGCGGCGATCGCCCAACGGTCGGGCAATGCCGACGCGGCTCGCATGGCCATGACCAAGGCGATTCAGGTGGAACAGTTATTGCCGCAGTTGGAAACCCAGGTCAAACAAGCCGAACAGTATGTGGAAGCCTCTAAAGATAAATTGAATCGGGAACGGCTCAAGCTAGAGCAATATAAGACCGATATGCAAAATATGAAAGACTTGGCAGAAGTCAACGAGGCCCTCGGGGCGATCGCCAAGGTCAACAATGAATTTGATATTGGTTCGGCCCGCTCCTCCTTTGAAGCCGCCAAAAATGCGGTACAGTCCAGAAACTTAAGGGAAAATGCCCTGGCCGAACTATCTGAGAATCCTGCCGAAAAACTGACCGCCGACCTAGAGGCCATGACCATCGACGACGAGGTTTCCCGGCGATTGCAGATGTTAGACG
>JBAVRC010000698.1:0-4077 GCA_049694615.1 Thermosynechococcaceae cyanobacterium
CTCCTCCCACCCCGTAATGGCGGCAGAGAATATGCCCCGACTGTTCGCCCCCCAACATGGCATCATGCTCCAGCATAGCTCCATGGACATATTGATCGCCCACCGCTGCCCGAATCAGGCGTCCGCCTTGCTTTTCCCAGGCGCGCTCAAAGCCAAGATTCGACATCACCGTCGCCACAATTAAATGATTTGGCAATTGTTGGGCTTGTTTGAGATGCTGTCCCCAGAGATAGAGAATATAGTCCCCATCCACCGTGCGACCAAGACTATCCACCGCCAAAACGCGATCCGCATCGCCATCGAAGGCAAACCCCATATCGGCCTGGTGTTGTTGCACCGCCACCCGTAAAGGTTCTAAATACGTCGAGCCGCAATTGACATTAATGCAAGCCCCATCGGGTTGGTCATGGAGACAAATGACCTCTGCCCCCATGCGGCGAAACAGGTCTGGCCCTAGCAGCGCAGCAGCACCCCAAGCCAAATCCAACACAATTCGCATTCCTTGCAAATGAAGGGTGGGTGCAAAGGGAATTTGCAGGGCGTCCAAATAACTGCGGGTTAGTTCAGGACGATAATGTTGCTGTCCAGAGACCTGCGCAATCAGGTCATCCATCGACCCGTTGTGTAGACAATCCTCAATCTCTTGCTGAAGTGCCAAGGCTAACTTGGACCCATCAGACCCAAAAAACTTAATCCCATTATCTTCTGGCGGATTGTGGCTCGCCGAAATCATGACCCCGCCCAATGCCGCCGTGCAATGGGTCAGGTAAGCCACCGTTGGCGTCGGGCATAACCCAACATTCCACACCTCCAGTCCAGCGGCGGTTAACCCCGTCGACAAGGCCATCGCCAACATATCCCCAGAACAGCGGGAGTCTTGACCCATAATAAAAGGTCCCTTCTGGCGGGCCTGTTGCTGCAAGGTTTTACCTGCCCAAAATCCCACTTGTAGGGCCAGAGAAGGGGTGAGAATCTGTCCCACTTTGCCACGAATGCCATCTGTGCCAAAGAGACGCTTGGGTTGCGAGATCGGCTTGGGTTTGCGATCCGCATCCCGTTGTAATTCTTTTAAACGGAACGAATTGATCAGCTCTGATGATACGACCATAACAATACCACTCCTCGCAAAACGGTCGAGAATCGGGTTAAGGTTTAACCCTTACCAACACACCATAGGTTTTGAAATATCTAGGTAGCTTAGCACTTTGTTTCCCGAATGGCATAGGCTGAAGGCGATTAAAGCAGCTTGTCTCAGGGATTTCAGCGGGTTTGCGCTTGGCGGCGATCCAATCTGCAGATTACAGTGTTCAGTAAGGGCCAATTATGACCTTCTCATCGGTTTCCCATGACCTTAATCCAGCCCCAGCATCTAAACCGTTTGTCCTCGCGATCCGCTCCTCGGACCATTGGTCAATCTCCCCGGAACGTTGTTTTGACGATTTTGGTGAGCTTGCTGTTGTTTGGGGCGATTCCAATGCGCCTTGGTTATTTGCAACTGGTGCAGGGGCAGCGCAACCGAGAACTGGCTGACGAAAATCGGATTCAATTGATTCCCAAGCGACCGGAACGGGGCAAAATCCTGGACCGGAAAGGCCGTATTTTGGCGAGCAGTCAATTTTCTTATTCCGTTTTTGTGTGGCCCTTAGCCCAAACTAAAACACTATGGCCCCAGTCAGTCCAAACCCTAGCAAAAATTTTGCAGATTCCAGCCCAACAAATTCAAAATAATGTCAAAAAAGCTGGGCCCAATTCGCCCTCGTTGCTGCGGGTTGCACGCGGCATTAGTTTTAGTCAAGTGGTGGCCTTAGAAGAACATCGCAGCGAGCTGATTGGGGTCGAAGTGGACAATGAGGCGACCCGTTATTATCCCAATGGCGAATTGGGGGCACAGGTGTTGGGCTATATCGGCGAGATCACCGGAGAAGAATTAGACAAAGGAAAGGATAAAGGCTATCGATTGGGGGATGTCATCGGCAAGATGGGCATCGAAGCAGCCTACGAAAGCGAATTGCGGGGGACTTGGGGCGGTCAGCAAGTGGAGGTGGATGGATCGGGGCGAATTGTCGGCATCTTGGGCCAAAAACCGTCCTTGCCTGGAAAAGACATCACCCTCACCCTGGATTTAGATGTGCAGCAAGCGGCAGAAAAGGCGCTGGGCGATCGCCCCGGTGCCATTGTTGCGATGGATCCGAGAGATGGGTCGGTTTTAGCGATGGTCAGTCACCCGGCCTTTGACCCCAACTGGTTTTCCAAAAGTATGACCGAGGCCCAGTGGCAAGCCCTGCAGAAACGCTCATTTCCCTTTGTCAACCGTGCCCTTCAAGGCTTTCCCCCCGCCAGTACCTATAAGATCATTACCGCCACAGCGGGGATGGAATCCGGGAAATATCCGCCCAATACAATTCTCATGACCTATCCTTCCATTCATGGGGTGGGGGATTGGAATGGGGCCGGATTTGGCGCGATTGGGTTTGTCACTGCCCTGCAATGGAGCAGTAATACGTTTTTTGGGCAGGTGGGTGCGGGCGTTGGTCCCAAAATTTTGCTGGATTGGGCTCATCGGTATGGCCTAGGCCAGAAAACCGGCATCGATATCCCTGGAGAAGCGGAAGGATTTTTGCCCACACCGGATTGGAAACGGAAAGTTTGGCAGGATAAATGGTATCCAGCCGACTCGGTGATGATGTCTATCGGTCAGGGGGCGGTGCAGGTGAGTCCGCTGCAATCGGCGGTGGTGTTTGCTGTTCCGGCCAATGGCGGCTATCGGGTCAAACCCCACCTGCTCAAAACCAATGGGTCGGTCCAGCAATGGCGACAGGCATTACCCATTAAACCGCAAACCCTAAAAACCATCCGAACCGGGATGCGGGCTGTGGTAGAGGCCGGAACCGGAACCGCCTTAAATGTTCCGACCATTCCGCCCGCAGCGGGCAAAAGCGGCACAGGTGAAGATCCGCCGCGACCATCTCATACCTGGTTTGGCGGGTTTGCACCTTTCGATAAACCGGAAATTGTGGTGGTGGCGTTTGCCGAGAACTCAGGCGGCGGCGGTGGCCATACCTGCGGGCCTATTGCCCTACAAGTGTTAGAAGCCTATTTTCGGCACAATCCACTGAAAAAGTCGGGTGCGAGGTGAATTTCATTTCCCTCAGGTTTCCTGCCATGATAGGAATGAATGTATTGCGCACGGATGGGGATGACCATTTTTTTTTACAAGGTGTGCGACCCCTATGGCTGTTTCTCCAATTTTTCGCCCCACAGTATTGTTTTAGGGGGGTATCTTTGGCCAACAGCAGAACATTACTACCAAGCGCAAAAATTCGTGGGCACTCGGCTTGAAGGTCTCATGCACACCATTCGGATTGCACCCAGTCCAGAAATGGCGGCGGCCATAGGCCGAGACCCGAAGTATGGTCTGCGCAGCGACTGGGATCAGGTTAAAACAGCGGTAATGTACGAGGTGGTTTCAACTAAGTTTCGGACCTATGCCGACCTCAGAACCTTGCTCTTGAATACCGGGACAGAATGGATCGTCGAAAAGTCTCCCACGGATGCATTTTGGGGGTGCGGAGCCGACGGTAAGGGTCAAAATCAGTTGGGCCAAATTTTGATGCGGATTCGAGCTGAACTGGAGCGAAATGGGGCGACACTAACTGGCGATCGGCAATGCAAATGAGGGACTAAACTTTGTCTCCTCCAGAATCGTCGCTTGAAAAACCGTCCCATTGAGGGACGACTCCCGCAGATCGGCGCGACTCAGATTAGCCTTGGTGAAGTTCGCGCCATTGAGGTGAGCGCCAATCCAACGGGTTCCTTGTAGCTTGGCTTCGCGGAGATAACAAAAGCGCAATTTGGCTTCGCTGAAGTCGGCCTCTTGCAAATCGGCGCTTTGCAAATTGGCATGATCTAATAGGGCATCGCTGAAGTCAGCCTGGACCAAAATCCCCCCCCACAGGTAGGCTTTTTGCAAATTGGCCCGTTGTAACGTGGCTTGACTAAAATTGCTTTTGAGTAAATGGGCGTAATCGACCCAGGGGGTAACGAAAATTAAGGATTGTAGGAGACGGTCTCTGATAG
>JBAVRC010000699.1:0-16095 GCA_049694615.1 Thermosynechococcaceae cyanobacterium
GATAAGCAAACCACCTTACGTCAAGCAATGCAAAATCGCTAAAACCCTTTACTGATAATCACTTCAGCTTACTTGATATACCTTCGTTTTTCTACCCAAACCTACTTAGAGTTAAACAGCACCTTGATGATCCGCTAGTGAATGGCTCTTGATTATTATCATACACTACTGTACTTTGAAGCGTAAGTTAACATGGAAATAATTAATCTCATTGGCGAAATCTTGAAAGCCCTGAGAGAAGGAATTGAGCATCTGCTTTCAAAAATCGATAAAACTAGTGGCATATTTAGTATTTTATCAACCATACTTTCTTTGATCGCTTTAGTCAAAATAACCAAGAATTATCAAGCTATATAAAAGAAAAAAATCAAGATTCTAATTTAAAAATTAGACCCAAAATTTGATCAATTAACTAATAGCAAAAATATTGAAAATTTAATTTCTTGACCTTGAATTTCGCCTTTGCCTTGGCCTTGATCTTGACGTTGACCGCTTACCTAATAGCGAAATTATTGGAAACTCACAACAGACACCGAAGTCCCGTTGTATGCTATATTTTGTTGACCGCTTACCTAATAGCGGAATTATTGGAAACTTCTGACTCGACGCTCAGAACACTTTGCCTCTGCTGCTTGAGTTGACCGTTTACCTAGGAACCTGTTTGAAAAGTTCGCTAGACCTCAAGCAGGACAAGAGTTTCAGCTGTTTTTGTTGTTTTGGCTGAATTCATTGTCAGTCAAGGCTTTCGAAATACTTTTCAAACAGGTTCTCAACGTTCATCAAACTAACCGAATGAGTCCATTTCACCTTGAACTACAAAACAATCTCTGATCCATTCGCTACAATCCAACTGATCCTGCCAACAACGACCAAATCGTCAAAGATATCGCCCAATAACTCGAAAACCAGTCCAATAGGGACTACTCTGCGGTGGTGAACTTCTTAAAATTAACAGCAAACAAAACATCCCCCTCAGCAACGCGATCGTCCATACCGTCGCCTACTTGTACGGTGCGATCGCCGTTTTTGACCCCAAACTCCAGCGATATGTCGTCGCCATTCGCCATAGTCCTAAATTCAAACTGGGGGATCTCTATAGAATAATGGCTAGAGGCAAAAGGTTTAGCACGACTGGATCAGACCCTTTGCCCTTAAACCCCGTTCGCGTTATCCTGTGTGGCAAACGGACGAAATAAAGCAACATGTGGCGAGAGCTTTTCATAACCCTGGGTGCAGTGGGTGGACTGGGGCTGATTGTTAGAGTGAGAAGCGGTCTCAGGCGACGTGCTGAGACCCCGGTGGCTCTAGCTAGCCCTCCGGTGAACTGGCAAATTCAGTCGCGAGATCAGCAAATTGCCAGTCTGCAAAAACAACTGGTCCAAATCCAGTCAGAGTTGACCATCGCCCTCGCCCAGCAAGCAGAGGCCGAAACCCAAGCGGCTGAACTGAATCAACTGGCCACAGATCGGGCGATCGAGTTGGTTCAGTTGCAGGCAGATGTGGCGGAATTAAGTGCGAAGGTCGCTGAACTGAGTCCAAAGCGAACCCGCGCTAAAGGCACGACGGCCAAACGCCAAACCGATGCACCAACCGACCCCAAAGAGCCAACGCCGAAGAAACGATCAACGGCCAAAAAGGAGAAGGCGATCGCTGTGCTCCAAGAGTTTGTCCAGGAGCCAGACCCCAAAGCGGTTGAAGCCAAGCCCTTGACGTTGGATTTAAATCTCATTGAAGCCAAGCAGGCCGAATCGGCAGCGGCGGCTCAACTGCTCCAATCCGTATTTGCAGAAGAGGCGGTGCCAGAAGCCCCCGTGTTGGGCGATGTGGCGGGATTGAATGCCACTCAAGCCCGTTTTTTACAAACCCTGAGTCGGCAGATCACCTGGAACCGTCAAGATTTGATGCATATTGCCCAGGAAGCTGGGGTACTGTTAGATGGCGTCTTAGAAGTCCTCAATGAGTTGGCCTTTGAGCGGTGTGACGAAGCCCTGACCGAGGGCGAAGATCCCATTGAAATTAACCCAGATGTGTTACAGGAGTTGTTGTCGTGACCAAAGCCACCCCCATCAAGGCCAAAGATCGGGATGCGGTCATTCAGTCTTTACGGGCTGGGGTCGTCCCTCGGACGGGGTTGCCCTTGATTCAAGTGGGGCGGATGAAGGAACTGGAGGCCATGATCCAAGATATCCGTCGTATTGGCGAGGGCGGTGCCGCCATCCGGTTCATTATTGGCGAGTATGGATCGGGCAAAACCTTTTTTCTCACCCTGGTGCGATCCATTGCCCTTCAGGAAAAGTTAGTCACGGTCCATGGCGATCTCACCCCGGATCGTCGGCTTCATGCCACCGGAGGACAAGCGCGATCGCTCTATACAGAATTAATGCATAACCTCTCCACCCGCGCTAAACCCGATGGCGGCGCATTGGCCAGTGTGGTGGAACGCTTTGTGACTTCGGCCATTAGTGAAGGACGCGATCGCAGCATTAGCCCAGAAGTTGTGATTCGGGAGCGGCTGGCCCATTTGGCGGAGATGGTGGGCGGCTACGATTTTGCCGAAGTGATCGCCGCCTATTGGCGCGGCCATGATACCAGCGACGAACCCCTAAAAACCAATGCCGTACGATGGCTGCGGGGCGAATTTAGCACCAAGACCGAGGCGCGACATGCCCTTGGGGTGCGAACCATTGTGGACGATACCAATATTTACGACCAGCTCAAGCTGCTGGCCCAATTGGTGCGGTTGGCCGGATATGGCGGATTGTTGGTGGGTCTGGATGAGATGGTGAATTTGTACAAACTCTCGAATCCCCAGTCGCGCAACCACAACTACGAACAGATTTTACGGATTTTGAACGATGTGCTACAGGGCACTGCCGCAGGGCTAGGCTTTGTGTTGGGAGGTACGCCCGATTTTCTCACCGATTCCCGTCGGGGGCTATACAGTTATCCAGCCCTGCAATCGCGATTGGCGACCAATACCTTTGCCGTGAATGGGTTGGTTGACTATAGCGGTCCCGTCATGGGATTGACGAACCTCAGCCCGGAAGATTTGTATGTATTGCTGGGCAAAATTCGACATGTGTATGCATCGGGGGAATCCCAGCGTTATTTGATTGACGATATGGGTATTCAGCACTTTATGGCCCATTGTTCCCAACGAATTGGCGACGCCTATTTCCGCACACCTCGTAATACGATTACAGCCTTTGTGAACTTGCTAGCGGTATTGGACCAAAACCCCCAAGCGCAGTTTTCGGATTTGGTGTCTCAGGTGGATATTCAGGCAGATGGAAACTCCGATGGCATAGAACCGAATACAATCAGCCGTGCAGTGCGATCGCAGCCAAGGTCGGACATCACTGCGGAGAGCGAGTTAGCCTCGTTTACGCTTTAACCCGCAGGCGATCGCCCCTAAAATTGGGAAAAATAAGCCCAGTAATCTTGCGACGAAATACCCCCCTTGAGGATGGGCCACAATGACTCACAACGTCGTTGAAATCTTAAGTTCCGAAGAACTGCGTCGAACCGTCAATCGTTTAGCCTCCCAGGTGGTTGAGCGGTGCCGTCAACTGGACCAGTTGGTGATTGTGGGAATTCTCACCCACGGAGTTCCTCTGGCCCACTTGGTTGCCCAACAGGTCCAGGCCCTCGAACAAATTGATGTTCCGGTTGGCAGTCTGGATATTACCTTCTACCGCGACGACTTGGATCGCATTGCCCTGCGCACTCCGGGAAAAACCGTCCTCCCCACCGATTTGTCTGGCAAAATTGTGGTTCTGGTGGACGATGTGATTTACAGCGGTCGCACTGTGCGTGCCGCCCTCAATGCTATCCACGATTATGGTCGTCCCAGTCTGATTCAACTGGCCGTGCTCATTGACCGAGGCCATCGCGAACTGCCCATTCACCCGGACTTTGTCGGCAAAGTGTTGCCCACCGCCCGTGACGAGATGGTGAAGGTCTATTTGCAACAAACCGATCATCGCGATGCGGTTGAACTCGTCAAAGTCTTGGATGCGGCTTAATCGAGCTGGGTGAGTTGCATATTTGAAAGGCATTGACTAATCTGTCTTACAGTTAAGCGGTTCACCCCAGCGACCGTGGGTTGGCGATCGCCAACTACACCCAATGGGATACCCTTGTTGTCTGCTCCTCACCTAAATGCCTATGCACTGGTTTATTCGTTTGCTCAGCCGCTTTAGTCTCCGCGAGATCCGATCCATTCCGGCGATGTTGAGTTTGTCTCTCGTGGCGATCGCCTTTTTGGGCACCGTTCTAGTCCATCCGGCCCAAGCGTTTTTGGCCCAAGTCACCCCCCTGACACCGCAATTGGGCGATACCCTCACTGTGTCATTCCGATCCGATACCAGTGGCTCGGCCCCTCAAGTGCGGCTTGGGGCCAAGACCTACCCCATGTTTCCCGTTGCCTCGAATCAATACCGTACGCTGTTACCGACGACGCCCTTAGATAAACCCGGTCCTGTTGCCATTCAAGTTGGCGATGGTACAGAAACGCAAACGTTGACCGTCAACCTCAAAAAACGCTGGTTTCCAACTCAAAGTATTTGGTTGCCCCCCGGTAAAGATTCCAACGCAGACGAGTACGAGTTTGATCGCGTCGATGCCTTTAAGGCGATCGTCTCACCCCAAAAATATTGGAACGGTCCCTTCTTAAAACCGAACAACGGTCCGATTACCAGTATTTACGGCATTCGCCGCTACTATAATGGCGTGTTTGCCAACGACTACTACCATCGCGGGGTTGATTACGCTGGCAACTATGGGTCTCCGGTCATTGCGACAGCGGATGGGCGGGTGGCCCTTGTGGGTCGTGAAGCCTATCGCTTTAAGGTTCATGGAAACTGCATCGGTCTCGATCATGGACAGGGCGTGGAAACCATTTACCTACACTTAAGCCGCATTGATGTTAAAGAAGGGGATTTCGTGAAGGCTGGACAGATCATTGGCGCACTAGGCGGGACTGGGGCGGCAACAGGACCGCATCTCCATTGGGGTCTCTATGTGTTCGGCAAATCCGTGGATCCAGTGCCTTGGCGCACCCAAGGGTTCAATTAAGTCGGGATTGCATGGATGCCCCCTCATGGACGCCACTACCGACAGAAGACGGGTCCTACACGTTTTTTTCAGACGCTTTCGGCGAGACTTTTCACAGTACCCAAGGGGCCAAAACCGAAGCCTTTCAAAAATTTGTCGAGGCGACGGATTTGTCCAGTAAGGCACAGCGTCCGTCCCTCTGTCTTTTGGATGTGTGCTATGGGTTAGGCTATAACACCGCTGCGGCCTTGGAAACCCTGTGGCGTATCAATCCTACCTGTCAGGTCTATCTGTACGGGTTAGAACTGGACGCCACAGTACCTGTGGCAGCGATCGCCCCAGCCTGTTTGCAAGATTGGTCTCCAGCGGTACAAGGGGTACTGCGATCGCTGGCCCGAACCCAGACCTGTCGCCAAGATCGCATCCAGGCCCAACTGCTCATCGGCGACGCTCGCCAAACCATTCAGACCGTTGTGCAGCATCAATTTCAGGCCGAGGCTATTTTTTTCGATCCCTTCTCGCCCCGGTGTTGCCCTCAACTTTGGACCGTCGAATTTTTTCAGGCAGTGGCTCAGTGCCTAGCCCGCGACGGTCGCTTATCGACCTACTCGCGCTCCGCTGCGGTGCGATCGGCATTGCAAGAGGCCGGATTACAGATTGGCACCATCCCTCCCTTGCCCGGTCATCTCCCCCATGAATGGTCGCAAGGTACGGTCGCAGCTTGGACCTCGGCAGGACTAACGCCCTTCTCCTTGATGGAGCAGGAACACTTGCAAACCCGCGCTGCCATCCCGCTCCGCGACCCCAACTTAAGTGACATGATGGCTGAGATCTTGGCGCGACATGAACAGGAACAGCAGGTCACCGTCTGTGAGTCCACCTCCAGTTGGCGGCGACGTTGGGGCATTCGTTAAGTCAGATCAACCTTGATGCAGGGGTAATGCAACACTGGAAGAGGGTTCGCCAGCAGGGGCAGGGTCTTTACTATGGCTACGAATCGCCAAGATATTGCGCAAGTCCTCGTCGATATCGACTTATTTAAGGGGATTAACCCGCGAGATCTTCAGCTTTTAGCACAGCGCATTGCCGTGCGTCGCTATCCAGCGGGTCAGTTGATTTTTCGCTACGGCGATATGGGCACGTCCATGTATATTGTGGTACGCGGCGATGTGAACATCCACATTCCAGGGGAAGCCTCTCGGCGTGTGTCGCTCAAGGATATTAGCCAAGGGGAGCATTTCGGCGAGTTGGCGTTATTCGACAACCGCCCCCGCAGCGCCAGTGCTTTGGCCACCACCGATGTCGAAGTATTGGAGCTAACCCGCTCAACCTTGCTCGACTATATCGAACGACATCCCAACGTGGCGATCGCCCTCTTGCAAACCCTCTCGGCACGGTTGCGGCAAACCGATGAACTGTTATCTCAGCGCGTGGCGAAAAATGCAGATCTAGAGTTCGAGAAACAACTCACCTGGCGCGATCGCCTAGCCGATAAAGTAGCGGAACTTAACGGAAGCTGGATGTTTATTGCCTTGCTATTGGGCATTACAGGAAGCTGGATGGCGATCAATTCTGCCCTCTTCAAGTCTGCTTTTGATCCCTATCCCTACGTGTTTTTTAACTTACTGCTGGCGATTCTAGTGTCGTTGCAGGGGCCACTGATTGTCATGAGTCAAAATCGTCAGGCCGCCAAGGATCGGACCCATGCCCGCATCGACTACGAAATTAACCTCAAGAATGAAGTGAACATTGAAACCCTATTGCGAGAGCTAGGGGAGTTTCGCCTGGAAACCAACCAGCGACTTCGCCAGATAGAACGCCAGCGGCATATCCCGCCCCAGGGGCCGCAACCATTACCGTAAAGGAGTTGGGTTAATCTTCAAAAACCTCCGACAACTCCAACCCCGGAATGGTTGCACGAATCGAATCGGGCAAGGTTGTAATTTCGTCGATAGCGACGAGCACCACCGTAATGTTATCTTGCCCACCATTGACTTTAGCTTCTTCCACCAGAGCTGTCGCTGCGTCATGGCAAGAATCGTTGGCGACGAGTTGATGGGCGATCGCCTCGTCCAACACTTCTTCGGTCAACCCATCGCTGCACAGTAAAAGGGTATCTCCGTTTTGGATATCGAGGGGCTGAATATCGATGTAATTCAGTTCCTCGCGACCCAAACATTGGGCCAAGACATGACGCCAGGGATGCACACGGGCTTGATCCAGCGTTAAAATGCCCGCACGCACGGCTTGGGCCACCCAGGTATGGTCCTCTGTGATTTGCACCAATGCTGAGTCGCGCAAGCGATAGAGGCGCGAATCCCCGACATGGGCGGACCAGGGTTGCTGTCCTTCTGGGAAAATCACCACAACCGCCGTCGTTCCCATATCGGCCCGCTCTGGGCAAACCTTTTGGGTTTGGACAATACTCTGATTCGCCCGTTCAATGGCTTCTTTCAAAAGGCTCTCAGGGGGCAGAGCGTCGGTCCAGTGTTTTTCTAAAAACTCGCGAATGGTGTGGGTCGCAATGCGACTCGCTTCCTCGCCGCCCGCATGTCCCCCCATGCCATCCGCCACAATGAAAAAACGGCCTTGGGGATCGTCAATGCAGTAGGAATCCTGATTGGCAGAACGTACCAATCCCTGATCGCTTAAGCCAGCAAATTGAAGTTTCATCCGTCTTCTATAGCATCCGTTCGTAGCGGTCAATTCGCAGTAACAGCCGCACAAAGGCAATTCCAATCAGGATAGCCAAAGATGCGGCGATCGCAGCCAACCATACATATTGGTTTACCAGCAAAACCGTTGCCGATATTGTAAAGGTACCCACTAATAGGGCATAATTTGTGCCCATGTTCACATTGCTGATCCGCCTGAGGGCGCGATCCGTTTCAATGGACCGGATCCGCAGCCGTAAGTCGCCCTCTTCAAGCTTGTCTAAGGTATCTTCTAAACGACGCGGCAGTCCCAGAGCAGAACTGCCGACTTGGGCAGCTTGTCGGCTCAATTCGCCCAACAATCCGCCATTTTCGTCTCGGTTCGTTAGATTTCCATTGGTCATAAGTTCTGATGCAAACGGTTTTGCAACCTCCATAAAGTTAAACTCTGGATCTAAACCTTTGCCCACCCCTTCCAAGGTCGAGAAGGCCCGCATCACGAACGTGAAGGTGGCTGGAAACCGAAAGGGCTGGTTATAGGCAACTTCGTACAAATCGTCGCTGATTTTGGCAATGGACTGGGTCTCAAAGGGCTTATCCATGAAGTTGTCTAACATGTATTGTATCGACCGACGCACCGGTCCCATGTCCGATACCGGTTGAATCGCCCCCAACTCGATCAGGGAGGCCATGACCTGACTGGCGTCGCGCTGGGCAATGCCCATAAAGGTTTTCATCAATCGCTCCCGCGTGAGGGGGGCAATTTGGCCCATCATGCCAAAGTCGTAAAAAATCAGTGCGCCGTCCAAGTTGACCGCCAGATTGCCGGGGTGCGGATCGGCATGGAAGAACCCATCGGTTAAAAGCTGATGGAGGTAGGCTTGTGCCCCGAGCTTGGCGATCGCCTTCCGTTCTAGACCTGATGCTTCCAGTGCCTCGTAGTTGCTAATTTTAATCCCTGGCATATATTCCAAGGTTAGAATCCGTTTGGAGGTATAGCGCCAAAAAACACGGGGCACATAAACCCAATCGAAGCCACGAAAATTGCGCCGGAAGGTGTCAGCGTTGCGGCCTTCGTTGAGGTAATCGATTTCCTCAAACAAAATCCGACAACATTCTTCGTAAATACCCAGCCAGTCCCGGCCCGGTCCCCAATCCGGGTGCCGTTGAAAATATTGGGCAATCCCTTTTAAGATCCGTAGGTCAATATCGAACAGTTTTTTAAGTCCGGGTCGCTGGACCTTCACCACTACCTCTTCTCCAGAGTGGAGTTGGGCTTTGTGGACCTGTCCTAAACTGGCTGCGGCCAGGGGGATTGGGTCAAAACTGCGAAACAGGTCCGGGATGGGTTTGCCGAATTCTTGTTCAATCAGTCGCTCGACCAATTCGTAGCTGAAGGCGGGCACTTGATCTTGCAGCAGGGAAAGTTCTTCGACGTACTCGATGGGAAATAAATCGGCCCGAGTGGAAAATAACTGTCCCAGTTTAATGAAGGTGGGTCCCAAGTCCAAAAAGGTATCGCGCACCCAACTCGCCTGGTCACGGCGGCGCACAGCCTCGCTGGCTGGGGTTTTCCCGCCGCGATAGCTCCACTTTTGTTTCATCAGCCAGCGGGATGCCAAAAATTGGAACACAAAGGTCCAAATGTCAATAAACCGACGCGGACGAGAATAGTTTTCTCGATTCCATCGATAGGCGCGACGGGGCGATCGCGATCGTCTCTCCTGAGTCGTGGGAACAGGCACAGAAATTCCTAGGCTAGTAGCAGTCAAGACAGGTCATCATCGCAGGTAAAGAACAACGGAGCGGTCAGGGGAGACACAAAACTAACTGCTGAATTAAGTGCCAGACTGCTGACGGTAGGTTTGCAGGGCTGAGCGCAGTTGCGCAATTTCCGCGCGCAATTCATCGATAATTTCTTGAAGGTCGCCTTGGCCCTTGGCCGTCGTTGCCGAGGGTTCGGTTCGGTTTTGTGCCGCGCGCTCGGCTTCTGCTTCCGCCCGCTCGACGATAGTTTGGGTGACTTGACGCAGGCGATCGCGTTGCTCTGCATCAAACTTGCCCACATTGCTCAACAAATTGGTCAGTCCGTGTTCGAGTTCTTCGGAGAGAACTTCTGCGGTGGCTCGGCCTAGGAAAAAGGCATTGACAAGGGAATTAGTCATGGAGACGCGGGTGAATGGACGCATGGCTTCGCAAAAATTATAACTTGCCTCTCTCCATTCGTGCTTGCGTAGATCAAGGCCGAGGGTCTCTCTAAATCCAGGTCGACAGATCTTTAATGGTTGTGAATGACCCAATAGACAATACTGGAATAAAGATGAGTATGGGACTGTCTCCCGATGACCTGCGCCAAATTGTAGCCCAATCCCAATTCCTGTGGGAGCGAGCTATCCCCCCTGAATCTTCAATGTCAGCTCCTGACGCGGTTGAAGCGCAACTCCGCGATTGGTGTCAGCAGCTTGCCGATGGAGATTGGGCCAAATTTCAGCAACGACTCGGCTGGGACGGATGGACGGCAGATGGGCTGCGTGCGATGCTCCATGGCAACGAAATAGTATCAGCACCATCGCTGCCAGACTGGGCGGAATGGTTAGGTCAAATCAGTCAAGGGGCTGCGCTGCGATCGTCACCAGGGGCCTGGACCAATGCCAACGCCACAGCGCCGTTCGATCTCAACACGCTGCCGCCCCCGTTTGATCCCAATGAACCACTGCCCTTTGAGGAATTACTGTGGCCAGCGGTTTGGACCGGGCGGATGCAATTGCGTCAAGGTCTCCATCAATCTGCCCCGACATTGGCGTGTGACCCGTTCGCCCACCTATCGCCACAAGCCTACGGGGGTCTGGAGCGATCGCTCCTGAAACAACTCAGCTACCTCAGCGGCAAAACCTTGATGGCGGAATTTTCCCAATTTCGGCCTCAGCGCTATCAGATCCTCAATCGCTGGTTGGGTTCTGCGGAGAATTCTGCTGCGTCCTGTGAGTCTTATGTTGCATTCTGCCAAACGCACCTTGCCGATGGATACCGCACCCTATGGTTGACCTATCCCGTCTGGGGTCGACTCCTGGCCACCGGGGTGCAGTTTTGGGTCGCTTCTACAGTGGAATTTGTGCAGCGCTTGATGGCGGATTGGGCGGTGATCGCCCACACCTTTTTGCCCCTCGCCCCAACGGAACTTGGCTCCGTCGTTCACATGGCCACGGCCCTGTCCGACCCCCATCACCAAGGCCGCACGGTGGGGATGCTCACGTTTGCCTCAGGATTGCGCTTGGTCTATAAACCCAAGAACTTAGCCCTGGACAAAGGCTTTCAAGATCTGTTGCGCTGGTGCAACCAACACCCGCTGCCCTGTTCGTTTCAACCTCTAGTCATTTTGGAGCGCGATCGCTACGGCTGGGTGGAGGCCGTCTCGCAAACCCCCTGCCCCGATGCAGACGCAGCCCATCGCTTCTACCAACGAGCTGGAATGTTGTTGGGTTTGCTCTATGTGCTAGGGGCAACGGATTGTCATTTGGAAAACCTGATTGCCCACGGCGAACATCCGGTCTTGATTGATTTAGAAACCCTCCTGCAACCCGAAGCGCGATCAGGGGAGGGAGGGGAGACCCCTCCTCGCCGTGCCATTGACGCCCATCTTTGGGACTCAGTGCTCCGCACAGGCTTGTTGCCACGCTGGGAACTTAGCCCGGATCGGCAGATGGCCTTCGACATCAGCGGGCTGGGGAGTGTGGAGCCGCAAACCATTCCCCGGAAAGCCACCCAATGGACAGCCATTAATACAGATGCCATGCACCTGTCGTTTGCCACAGTGACACGCCCCATTCAGCAAAATGTGCCGTTTCTGCTGGATACCCCGTTATCGCCGAATGACTATTTGGCCGATCTGACCGAGGGCTTCGCTGCCCTCTACCGTCTGCTCTTGGATCAATCGGAGGCGTTTCTCACTGACAGTCCCCTCCAACAGTTGCAGACCCAATCGGTGCGGTTTGTGTTTCGGGTCACGGATGTTTATGCTGCATTACTCCGCAAGATCTTGTCGCCAGACTATCTCAAAAACGGTCTCGCCTTCAGTATTCAAATCGATGCCCTCAGCCGAGCGGCACTGGTTGCCGAGGGGGAGGTTGTGCCGCGCATTTGGCCCATGATTCGGGCGGAACAACGGGCGATCGCCCAACAGGATATTCCCTACTTTACGGTGTCTGCCCAAGACGACGCCCTGACCTTGCCCGACGGCACCCATATCCCCCACTTTTTTGTGGCTTCTGGCTATCAAGATACCCTTAACCGCGTTCAGTCGCTGTCGCTTCCCCACCTGCAACAACAACTCGCCATCCTGCAAGGCACCTTTTATGCCCGTGTGGCGCGATCGCCCATTCCCGCCCAGTCTCCCTCTCCGCCATCAACCCCGCAGAACATGGATGGCCCACCCCTGACCCCGGAAACTTTTCTGGCTGAAGCCCTTCGCCTTGCCGCAGAAATTGAAACCCAAGCCATTGACGATGCCCAGGGACATCCCAATTGGATTGGCATGCATTACATTCCCGCTGCCGATCGCTTTCAGTTTGAACCCTTAGATGACTCCCTCTACCATGGCCGGACTGGAATCGCTCTCTTTTTAGCAGCCCTGTACCGCATCACCCCAAACGAGTCCTTGCGCCATATGTCCTTGGGTGCAGTGACCCCCTTGATTCAGCATCTCACCGAGTCGAATGCGGATCTGCGCTACCGATTGACCCGCGAGTGGGGCATTGGCGGTGCGTTAGGCTTAGGGTCTTTTGTTTATGCCCTAACCACGATGGCTCACTGGCTCGGCGAAGCCGATCCTGCTGCATCAACCCTCTTAGGCGCAGCCCATGCCGCAGCAGACTGGATCACCCCTGAGGCCATTGCAGGCGATCGCCACCTGGATATCACCAGTGGCACTGCCGGAGCCATTTTAGGATTGTGTCGTTTACATCGACTGGCCCCTCAAGCCGATTTGCTCGAAAAATTACACTTATGCGGTCAACATCTCTTGCACACCCAACGGGTGCTAGGGTCCGACCTTCGGGCTTGGCAAACCGTCGCCAAAACCCCGCTCACTGGCTTTTCCCACGGGGCAGCCGGGATTGCCTATGCGCTGGTCCAAGTCTTTGCCTTGACCCAAGAGGCCGCCTATCTGGAGGCAGCCCAGGCGGGCATGGTCTACGAACAGCACCAGTTCGATGCAACAGCCCAGAACTGGCTGGATCTTCGCTTTACCCCGCCGACTTGCATGTGTGGATGGTGTCATGGCGCTCCCGGCATCGGGCTAGCTCGGATCGGGTGTTTACCGCACCTGACCTCCAACGCCCTCGATCAGGACATTGAAATTGCCCTAGCAACTACCCAAACTGCTTCCCTGACTGATGTGGATCACCTGTGTTGCGGCAATATGGGACGCATTGATGTGTTGCTAACGGCTGCTCAGTGGTTACAACGTCCTGACTTAGCCGCAACCGCCCATGCACGGGCGACCCAAGTGGTGGCTAGCGCGACAGCCCGTCACGCCTATCGCCTGTTTGCCAACTTACCCACCCATGTTTATAACCCCAGTCTCTTTCAGGGCACAGCCGGGATTGGCTATGCCCTATTGCGGTTAGCCACCCCGACTGAGTTGCCCAGTCTACTCCTTTGGGAATGAGTTTGCGATCAGGGCGCTAAAGCGGCATATCGCGCTAACCCCTCCAGACAGATCCCCGTGGTCAAGGCTTCTGACCCCCACCAAACGGCATGGGGCGTTGGCGGTTCTGGCCCTGCCCATGCCGCACAGTTGGGCCAGGATCCGTCAGGTTGCTGTTGGGCTAAGAGATAGGCGATCGCAGCGGCGAGTCCTGGAAACTGAATGGCTTCAAAATTCAACAGGGTGGCGATCGCATAGGCGGTCTCCAAACTATTGTGCCAAGCGCCGGAAGGATGTTGTTGTTCAGTCAACCGTTGAATGATGGTGTCTCGCACCGTGGCTAAGCACTGTACGCCATTGGCATAGGCCCGTGAAATCGCATAGTACAACGTCATCGAACCGGGATAGTACCAAGAAGATTGGGCTTCTTGACCGCTGGCGACAATATTTTGCAAATAATCACAAATTACGTCTGTCTCTGGACATTCGCCTAAATACCAAATAACATTTGAATTGACGACACTGTCGATGTCATTGGGTGCATCAGCCGATCGAATCCAGGTCTTAAACAGACCATCATCATCTCGATTAGCTAAAATCAAATCTCGATTCTCTTGGGTACAGTCGTAACTTTGAAACAGATTTAGGACGGCAGAGCAACAGCATGTGTCGTCTAGGTCTGGGTCAATATCTTTTGGATCAATAATATTCGGTCCATCTTTGGTCCAATACTTCCAGAGTGACTGATCTAAACGTTCATCCAATAAAAAGCTCAAGCCATTTTTGATTAGCGAAGATGTGGAAGAATTAGAGACAAACTGTAGCGAATAAAGAATGGATGCTGTCCCAAAGGGCGTACTATCGAGCTTTCGGCGATCAGTCATGGTGCAGTCGTAGGCTGCATAAGTTGGAAATTGGCCGTCACTTAACTGAGTTTTCGACAAAAATGAAAGTCCAGTCGAAATAGAATTCAAAACTGTATTCATGAATTAGCAAAAAGTACCTAATCAACCATATTTTAAGTCTTAAATCAACAAATAGTCAATCTTGTGGTTGACTTATTTTTTTGCCATAGAAAAATATTCCGCTTACATTTTAATATTTTCTTAATTGACATCTCGATATTTGTTATTCATGATTTGTGTATTGACCTACAAGAGAAAACCTGATCTAGGGTAGAACTGTACAAACTGGACATTTTGCCTGTAGAACTAAAGTTTTTCTGTGGATTTAACTTGAGGAAAAATATATGTCTCAATCTAGTCTGGAGCAGTTTCAAGCAGCGATCGCCAGCAATTCATCGCTGCAAGAGAGAGTTCGCGGTTTAGCCGATTCGGACGATTTTCTGTCCGCCATCGTTGCTCTGGGTGCAGAAAATGGCTACAGCTTCACCGCAGATGACGCCGCAGCGGCGATGTCAAATTTGGGAGAAGAGCTATCGACAGAGCAGTTAGAAGCGGTTGCTGGCGGGCAGAAATCTAATACTAATACGACGGTGCCCCAAACCTGTAGCGGAACCTGGTGCTAACGAAGCGACGGAGGAAGAGGGATTGAGCCGTTTGCTCGAAGAAGCGCTCTTGCAGATCCACCCCTACCTAGATCAACCCATCATGGATCCTCAGGTGTGGGGTTGGGTTCAGGGGTTAGCCCATCAGTTGCCAGACTTCTCCTTGACAGGTGGGTTTGAGTGCCGCCTGTCTGGGGCCGAGTCGCGGGTGGATTTTTGTGTGCAACTGCCTCGGACCTATTCTGGGTTTCCGGCTGCCTGGGCAACGCATCCGGCCTGGACCCTGTTGCAAACATTTACCCAAGCCTGGGCGCTCTCTTCCTCGCCGTTTCATGCCGCCATTAGTCACCTGTGGCTGGAGTTTGACTTTGAAACAACCGTTACGGCGGTGCCGATTCCCTGCTTATTTTTCAATTTTGTCGAGATACCTCCGCAGGAGCACTATCCCCTGATTCTCACTTTGTTAAAGCATTTGCATCGGCCCCTTTCAACTGCTTTTCAGGAGACGCTGAAACATTGTGTGGATGCACTGCCCAAAGGGGGCACGATTCGTCAGTTAGGTTTGATGTTGTCGCGCCCGACGCAGATGATGCGGATTGTGGTGCATCATCCACAACCGCAATCCTTGCAGACCTATGCCACTCGACTGGGGTTGGGACCAGGGGTAATGGACCTTGCGGCCTTGCAGGCGGTTTGGGGCGATTATGTGGATGGCATGGGGATGCTCAATTTAGATGTGGGGGACACCATCGCGCCCAAAATGGGCCTGGAGTGTTATGCCCTGAACCCAGAGCCGCATTTGGATCGGCTGCGCGATTGTCCGCCCAACTGGGAGCGACTCTTGGATGAATTGGTGCATCACTCTCTGTGCAGTGTGCCAAAGCGGGATGCCTTGTTGAATTGGCCTGGTTGTGCGCGATCGCCTTTCGCATCCCCCAATCCTCAATCCGCGTTACACCTGGCGGAGCGGTTTTTGCAGCCCCGTGCGGTGAGCGTCCTCAGTCGCTCTATTAACCATCTCAAGTTTGTGCTGCAACCTCACGTGCCTTTGGAAGTCAAGATCTATTTAGGATTTATTCACGCTTGGTTACCGACAAGGGCACCTTCCCATGTCACTTGAGTATTTAGACGAAACCGATCTGGGATGGCTTCAGCAAGTCGGTCAGCACCAAACGGTTCGGCCCAATACTGTGGTGATTCCAGAAGGCCATCCGGCTGCCAGCGTTTATTTGTTG
>JBAVRC010000700.1:0-2201 GCA_049694615.1 Thermosynechococcaceae cyanobacterium
GTACAAGTCCCAGCGTTGTTGCAGATTCATCCAAAAATCGGAGAGAGAGCAGAATTTTGTGTAAGGATCGAAAATTAAATAACATCCATAAATAAATTTGGAAGCAGTTCGCTTTACACTCCCCTCATCCCCTAACCCCTTCTCCCAGCGGGAGAAGGGGAACTCCGACTCCCCTCTCCCGCTGGGAGAGGGGCTGGGGGTGAGGGGCAAATCTAGAAGAGGTTATTAAATCCACGATCCTAAGCCAATCGTCGTGCCTCAAAGGTTTGGGGCAGTTTTAATGGGTCGTCGAGGTCGGCGATCGCCAGTTCCCAACCATTGGCTAGGGTAAAAATAGTCCCGTCTGGAGAAGGGGTTTCCTTCACGACCTCCTCTTCTAAATCTTTTTTGGCCACATAAGCCACCAAATGACCCACCGCATTGTGACGTAGCATCACTCTCATGACAGATTCTCCGCGAATTCGAGTTCTTTTTTGCGACAGCCCACGACGTATCCCTTCTCAATAAAGTGAACGGCGTAGATATAGGAGCTTTGTAAAAAGGTGCCGATGCTCACCACATAGCCCACTTCCCCCTTCTTGGCCAGGGTTGTACCAATCTCTTGACCGGGGAAGGTACCATCGTTGCGGATTAACTTACGCACCCGCACCTTTTGGCCAATATCGAAACAGGGAGGTTGATCGATTTCAATTTCATCGGAGGGCATGGGAATACCTCTGGGTATGGGCCAAACTCAACAGTTCCTCAATGGTCAGACTGCGCTTTTCATCCGTGGATTGCTGCCGCACCGCGTCCAATAAGGTTTGGGTTTCCGTCGGATCCAGAACAACACCGTGCTCCTGCAACAGTTGCGTAATCACGTGACGTCCTGAATGTTTCCCCACCACCAAACGCCGCTCCCAACCCACCTCTTCTGGCGTAAAGGGTTCGTAGGTGACGGGATTGTGCAAGACCCCGTGGGCATGAATGCCGGACTCGTGGGCAAAGGTATTTTCCCCCACCACGGTTTTCCAGGGCGGCACGGGACAATTGGATGCCTTGGCCACCAACCGCGAGAGTTCCAACAGGCGCTGGGTTTGGATGGGAATGGGAAGGAGATAAATGCGCTTGAGGGCCATGGCCACTTCCTCTAAGGCGGCATTGCCCGCCCGTTCCCCCAAACCATTGACGGTGGTATTGACCGACTGCGCCCCGGCTTTGAGTCCGGCTAAGGCATTGGCCGTCGCTAGTCCCAAGTCGTTGTGGGTGTGCATTTCCACCGGGATATCCAGGGCAAAGACCAACTGCCGCACTTTGTGGTAGGTGGTCAACGGATCCAAAATGCCGACCGTATCGCAAAAGCGGAAGCGGAAAGCACCCCAAGCCTGCGCCTGTTGGGCCACGTCGATCAAAAAGCTCTCGTCGGCTCTGGAGGCATCTTCGCCGCCGACGGCCACCGCTAGTCCGCGATCGCGGGCATAGTCGATGGTCTCCCGCAACCGATGGAGCATCACACACCACTGGCCGTGGAATTTGGCGGCAATTTGGATTTCCGAGACGGGGACGGAAATATGCACCCGCGTTAACCCACAGGCAATGGACGCATCCAGGTCGGACCGGACGGCCCGATTCCAGCCCAGCAGTTGGGCCTTAAGATCCAGGTCGACAACCGCACGGATGGCTTGCACTTCCGCTTGGCCCATGGCCGGAATACCCACTTCCAATTCCTGGACGCCAATGTCATCCAAAAACTGGGCGATCGCCACTTTTTCAGCAGTATTATCCCTCATTTGTCACTCTAGACAGAGGAAAATTGAAACCCACCCTCAGATAGAGGGGACAAAATGCGGTTAACAAAACGGTTCATGAGATCTCTCAGGCGCATAAGAGCACTCTCTAAGTGAGCAATTGGAAATACTCTCAACCACGGTCTGAGCAGGTTCAATTAAACCAAAGGTTGCATGATAATTCTTAGGTTATTTAGCAAATTCTTCCATCCTTTCTTCTCACTCCACCACGGATGTTCTGAAAATACCCTTTGGTTCATTCTTTGGCTTTCGTTCAGTTGCTCCGAATACAAACTGACTAATAAATAGGCACTGCATACGATCTCCCACCATTTCCGAATGCTGGCATAGTCTGTCAGCCGAAAGTCAGCCCACCCTAACTCATTTTTACTTTGTTTGAGACCATATTCTACCCATGTCCTCAGTCCAAACAGA
>JBAVRC010000701.1:0-2867 GCA_049694615.1 Thermosynechococcaceae cyanobacterium
CCAACGAATTGTCCATCCGCTCCCCCAAAATACATCGCAGCGACAGGGCTAGCCACCCCTAAATTCCGGTGTTGGCGAAATTGGCGAGGGATGTTGCTTAAGTCAACTGGCAGGTTTCCAGTAACGATACCCTGACCATTGAGCCGATTAATGAGGACCGAGCTGTCTAGATCGTGGCTCAGTTCGTCGCGAATTCGGACAAGAATTTCCGTTTGCAGTTGGGTATTGAGTCCAGCCACTGAACGCCGTTCATTATTCCACATCAGCCACATGGTGAAGCTAACCGCAGCAACGGTTTGCAGTACAAATGTTGCAACCAGAATTGTCCGCAAAGGAATCGATTTTTGATGCATGTGGTTAAAGACTTGCAACAATAGATACTCGGCAACAGTAACCTGGCCAGACTTTATCTTTTTTTAGAATAATGTAATTTTAAATTTGGCAGTTCATCTCAACAGACAAACAACATAGATCGGCTCAATAGGTGCTTTAGATGCCAGAGTTTAGAGAATACCCAAAAATAGGTCCACTGTTTCGGCGGTTGGTTGGGCTGCGATCGCACCCGGTTGTGTCGTCGTCAGAGCGCCCACAGCACTGGCATAGCGCACGATCGATTGAACCGACTGGGAATCGGCCAGGTCCAACTGAGGGCGAGAACAAAGTTGATGCAACAATCCGGCAGAAAAGGCATCTCCAGCCCCTGTGGTATCCACAACCGCCACCGCATAGGCGGGGATTTCGCCACTCCCGCCGGGGAACCAATAGCGACAGCCTAATTCTCCAGCAGTCGCCAAAACCCCTTGGACCTGGGGATAGGCAACAGCAACGGTTTGTGGCTCAGGGCTACCGAATAACCATTCGGCTTCTTCAACCGACAATTTGATGAAATCCGCTTGCCGTAACACATCGGCAATCAAGGGCTTGGCATCCTCTGGATGGGGCCAAAATACAGGTCGCCAATTCACATCGACAAAAACTTGAAGGCGATGCTTGCGTGCTAGTTCAAGACTGCGATGTAGGGCGGCGCGACTGTCGGCATAGGCCAGTTCCAAGGTGCCTAGCACTAAAAATTTGGCCCCTTGAAACAAGAGTTCGGGCAAGTCTGCGGCTTGTAGGCGAGTGTCGGCAAATGCAGTAGTATCAGTTGCGCCAAAACCGGCAAAGGTGCGATCGCCCTCCGTTGAGCGAGTGACAAAAACGTTGCGGGTGGGGGCCGTTGGGTGGCGTTGCAAACCCGCCAGATTCACGTGCAAATCCTCAAGGACGGCGATTAATGCATCTCCATCAGCATCCCAGCCCACACAGCCAATAAACCCCGCCGAAGTGCCCAATTTAACCAAGGCACAGGCCACATTGGCTGGGGCACCTCCCGGATAGGCCGTCCAGGATGCGACTTCCGGGAGCGGTATTCCGGCTTGGTCTGCCAGATAATCGAACAACAGTTCGCCAATGCAAAGAACTTGTATGCCAGACATGGGTTTTGGACTTTATTTCAATCGGGATCACTCGGATTTTAAGGCGTCAATAGGGTAGGCTGATCATCAGCAATGATTTAATATCTTGGGTTTCAGTAGGATCAAACGATGTCAGGGTTGCCAGACGATCAATGCACGCAGGGGGATCCTCAGGCGATCGCCGCTGCCCAAACCGCAGTAGCACTCCATGATCGCAGCCATTGGGGTCGGCTGCGGGTGTTTGATCGCGATCGCCTCAGCTTTTTGCATAACCAAAGCAGCAACGACTTTAAGGGGTTATTGCCCGGTCAAGGCTGTGAAGCCGTCATTCTGACCTCCACCGCCCGGACCCTCGATCTCGTGAGCGCCTACGTCAATGCTGAAGATGTATTGCTGTTGACCTCTCCCAACCAAGCCTCAGCGTTATTGGCGTGGTTCGACCGCTACATTTTTTTTGGCGATAAGGTGCAGTTGGCCGACCTGACCGATACCACCGTCTGTTTTAGCCTCATAGGTCCCCAAAGTGCTGAGGTGTTGGCCACCCTAGGCATTACCGATTTGCCTCAGGACCTGAATCATCATGGGATGGGGGCGATCGCCGGGGTGTCTGTCCAAATTGCCGTCGGTAGCGGCTTGAGTCTTCCAGGCTATACCCTCATTGCTGACCGCACAGCGGGGGTGTCCCTCTGGCAGGCGCTGGCCGCAACGGGTGCAATCCCCCTCAGCCAAACGGACTGGGAACAGTTGCGGATCCTTGAGGGTCGTCCCATGCCGGGGTCTGAATTAACCGAGGACTACAACCCTCTCGAAGCTGGGTTGTGGCATACCGTGTCCCTGAATAAGGGGTGTTATATCGGCCAGGAAACGATCGCACGACTGAACACCTACAATGGCGTTAAACAGCAATTGTGGGGGATCGCCTTAGAGGGCGAGAGTCAGGTGGGCGAGTTAATCTATGGCGACGCCCAAAAAATTGGGGTGTTGACCAGTATCGTTAGGGTCTCGCAAGGCTCCTTTGGGTTGGGGTATATCAAGACCAAAGCGGGCGGTGCCGGGTTAACGGTGCATATTGGCGCAAGCACAGGCACGGTTGTTGAGGTGCCGTTTCTGTCTCGATGCCCGCAAACAGAGCGTTCGGTGTGAGCGGTTAGGGAAGGAGTTCAATAGGTTTATGACTGGAATCCTCTTATTGCTGAGTGTATCGAGTATAAGTTGGATTTATTTACTGGCGTTTAGAGGACGGTTTTGGCGGTGCGATCAACGGCTCACGGTCTCGAGCAAAGTCGCACTGGCCCATTGGCCATCGATTTGTGCCATTGTCCCTGCCCGTAACGAAGCGGCGGTTCTGCCCCAATCCTTACGGGGTCTGTTTACCCAACGCTATCCCGGTAGTTTCCGTGTGGTGTTAGTGGA
>JBAVRC010000702.1:0-3814 GCA_049694615.1 Thermosynechococcaceae cyanobacterium
TGCTAGCAGAGAATCCCCTACCTGAAATTAAACATCAAGTCGAGCTTACTTTAGACTTTCCTTTTCAGATGCCATCTGCTAACAATAAATTACTGTTGAGAGAATACAACTTAGACCTAAGTAAATATAAAACATTCACTCATTCGATTTAAGTTTTATGAATGCTCTGATGTTGGAATCTCATGCTGATTGGAATTCAAGACCATTGACTCAAAGATTGTGCGATCGCATTTGAGAAGATCTTCTCTGACCCGACAATAAACCGCCATCGATCCAAGGAAGGATAACGATAACAGCCATGAAACTATCGCAACTTACCTCAGATCTGATCACTCGCGGTTTACTGTATGCGATCGCCAACCATAGGATTCATGCATTGGTTCCTTTAGAGGGGAAGAAAAATTGGCAGTTTTGGACGGATCCAAAATCACCACTGTTGGAGTGGATTGCGAGATCTTATCCTCCAGAACCCGCCCGAATAGATTATCTAGATGCAATGCTAGATTGCGACCATTCTAGTGGCATTGAGACTCATTACGACATTTCAAACGATTTCTATGCCTTATTTCTCGATACTCAGTACAGATTTTACACCTGTGCTGAGTTTCAGAGTAATACCGAAACATTAGAAGAGGCACAAGCAAATAAGGCTGCATATATTCACTCCCTCTTGAACTTATGCGGAACCGAAAAGATCTTAGACTTGGGATGTGGCTGGGGTGCGATGCTAAAATTTTTGCAAGATGCTGGACATCGTGGCGAGTTAATTGGATTTACCTTATCAAAAGAGCAGAAAATCTATGCCAGCCAGGAATTAGGGTTAAATGTCTATCTCACCGACTTTATTACACACCCTTTGGAGAATGCTTTCTATGATCGAATACTATCGATCGGGTCGCTAGAACATGTCAGACCCAAAGAAATAGAGGGCCTGTATCAAAAAATCTATGATGCGCTTGTTCCAGGCGGACTTGCTGTGCATCAGTTCTTTTCCCTATCGCGGGAGGCATACCCAACTTCAATGGTGATGGTGCAGCTCTTTTTCCCAGGGTCCCTTTTGGTGATGCATCAAACTCATCTTGATGCAGCAAAGCGAGCAGGCTTTAAAATCATCCATGACTCTATTCACGACTATCGACCGACTTTACGTGCATGGTATGACAGATTGGTCGCCAACCAATCGAGAGCATTAGAATTGGTTGGACTGGAAATTTATAATCGCTATATGACTTTTTTCCCAATCTCCTGGTTATTTTTTCAACAAAAAGAAGCGGATCTGCATCGCATCGCGATGACAAAACCCGCAGATTGAAATTGATATGTCTTAAGTCTCTCATCCCCCGCTCACGGGGGGAATTAAAACCACTTCGTCCCCATCCTGTAACGGGGTTTCCGGCTCGACAAAGGTTAAATTAATCCCATATCGAGTCACTTCTGTCAGGGCTTGCAGAGCTGGAAAAGGGTCCCGAATGCGATCGCCCACCTGCTTCACCGTCGTCCCATCGGGCACCTCCAGCCTCACCTCAGACTGACCGTAAGCCTCTTGGTAGGCCGAAAATAACTTGACCGTAATCGCGATCATTTCCGGTGTCAGCCCTACACGCCCCCTTGCAAGACAATCGGTGTCTTCGACAATTGTGCGCGATAGCCACCTCTGGCAGGAATCGTATCCAGCCGTTTTTGGAACGTGACCGTTCCGCCCGCAGGAATCGTTGCCGGTTCTGGCACAACCGCACTGGTTTGGACTAACCGGCCCCCAGCATCATAGATTTCTAGATTAATGCTGGCCACCGTCACCGACTTATTATTGCCATTGGTAATGCTGCCCGTTAACTGCGAAGACCCATTCAGTTTAAGGATCGGCACAAATCGCATATTGGAGATCCGTAAGTTACGCACCAAGGTTTTTTCCAAAACCTGTGGATCAGTGGCCGAGGGTGCAGGTGCTCCCGATGGTACGCCCGCAGCTGCACCCGATGGTGCCCGCGTTGCACCACCCAAGTTAATCAGTTGATTCCAATAGGAATTAAATTGATTCCAGTCGTAGGGCGAATTCCCAATGCGGATCACATCTCCAGGCGACTGGGCACGACTGACCAGCGGCAGACCGACAGACGCGATCAGGAGACCAGTCCCTGCGATCAACTTCCATTTAGACTGCCAAAACCCCATCCCCATAGCTGTTCACTCTCGGTAGATATAGACGATACAAATCTTTGTTCTGGGTACGCACCATGATCAGCACCCTAATCTTAGGCTACCCTCCGTACTGCCAGTTTGTATCTTTTAGCCAAAGGGGTTCTCCCTCGCGGTGTTGTTTGGCACCCACCACCTCGCCTAAAAAGATGGAATGGTCGCCCTGCTCCAAGCTCCCTTTGACCTCGCATTCCACGTACCCCAGGGCATCCTTTAGAATCGGACACCCCGTTACCTCGCCCAAATAAAACTCATACACACCAAATCGGTTTTCCACCCGGCTTTGGGGTTGAAAAAAGGTTTCGGCAATATTCTGCTGGCCTTTTTCCAGAAAGCTGACCGCAAACACCTGACTTGCCGTGATCATACTGTGTGATCGCGATCCTTGCCGCACTCCAATTACCATCATTGGCGGCTTAAACGATGCCTGGGTGGTCCAACTCAGGGTAAACCCATTGACCTCATCGCCCTCCTTGACCCCGCAGATATTGAGCGGGTGGGGAATATAGCGCAATAGTGTTTTCTTCGCTTTTTCGTCTAGCAATGGACCGTCCTCAACTGGGGTATCTCTGCTCCCAATGTATCAACGGATGGCCTTGCATTGTACGCCCAGATCGGACAAGATGACCCTGCCCCCTCAGAACACGGTCAATGCAAACCCTCATTCTCTATAGCAAACCGGGCTGCCATCTGTGCGAAGGACTGCAAGAAAAATTGGCGCAAATCCAAGCGATCGCCTTTGACCTCGAAGTCCGGGACATCACCACCCGTGCCGACTGGATGCAAGCCTATGAATACGAAGTGCCTGTCCTCGTTTATCGTGGTGCAGATGCGACCGAAATCCCCATTCCCCGTCCCTCTCCGAGACTGACCGTTGCGCAATTAGAGCGCTTTTTACAGGCTCATCTAACGGAATAGTTGGCGGAATGGGGGATCTCTGCGTCAGCGACCTAAAGCCCTAGATCGGCCAAAATATCCGTGGCATGGGTTTCCGTATTGATGCTGGTATAGACCTGGGCGATCGCCCCTTGGGGATTGATCACATAGGTCACCCGCTTGGCGTAGCCGCCCCCATCTACTTCGTAGGCTTGCATAATGGCGCGATCCGTATCGGCCAGCAGCGGAAATGGCAAGCTAAACTTTTGGGTAAATTGTTGATGAGATATCTCATTGTCCCCACTGACCCCCAGCACGGCAATATCTTTGCCTTGGTAGTCGGCATAGTTATCGCGGAAACTACAGGCTTCCTTGGTACAACCCGGTGTATCGTCCTTGGGATAAAAATATAAGACAACGGTTTTCCCGGAAAAATCAGATAAAGACACGGTATTTCCGTGGGTGTCTTTTGCGGTAAAGGCTGGGGCAGATGTCCCCACTGCTAAAGCCATATCTCTCCTCGTCCTGTTGAAGTAAAGTCTGGATCAATCAAACCTATCGATTCCCCTGTACTGCCCACATTGTAATCGGTTCTGGTTCTAAGCTATTTTGTGTCGCTAGGCAATTCATTAAACTCGCTTGATGCTCTCAAAGCTATGCAGGGAGATAAATTCAGCCTTATCGTACAATTTTCGGTTAACCACTGAACCAGTCTGGATAGATCAATCTCATAGCGCAATAC
>JBAVRC010000703.1:0-8384 GCA_049694615.1 Thermosynechococcaceae cyanobacterium
CTGAATTTGAGACGTTCTACACCAAGAACCAACTGTTGAACGAAGGTCTGCGGTCCTGGATGGCCCCGCAAGACCAACCCCATGAACACTTCATCTTCCCTGAGGAGGTACTGCCCCGTGGAAACGCCCTTTAATAGCGCAATGGTAATGGCGGGCGGTCGCGACCAACAGTCTAGCGGCTTTGCCTGGTGGGCTGGGAATGCCCGTCTGATTAATTTTTCTGGCAAACTGCTGGGTGCACACGTGGCCCATGCGGGTTTGATTGTGTTCTGGGCAGGGGCGATGACCCTGTTTGAAGTGGCTCACTTCACCCCAGACAAACCCATGTATGAGCAAGGTCTGATTTTAATTCCCCACGTAGCGACCCTCGGTTGGGGCGTCGGTGCGGGTGGCGAAGTGATTAGCACCTTCCCCTTCTTCGTGGTTGGGGTTTTGCACCTCATTTCTTCAGCTGTTCTGGGTCTGGGTGGCATTTATCACGCGCTGCGCGGTCCCGACACCTTAGAAGAATATTCCAACTTCTTCGGGTATGACTGGAAAGACAAGGATAAGATGACCTCTATCCTGGGCTATCACCTGATCATGCTGGGCTGCGGAGCCTTTCTATTGGTGCTCAAGGCCATGTTCTTTGGGGGTCTTTACGACACCTGGGCACCGGGTGGCGGCGATGTGCGGGTCATTACCAGTCCTACTGTGAACCCTAGCGTCATTTTCGGTTACTTGCTCAAGGGCCCCTTTGGCGGCGATGGGTGGATTATTAGCGTTAATAACCTCGAAGATGTTGTGGGCGGACATATCTGGATCGGCCTGATTTGCATTTCCGGCGGGATTTGGCATATTCTCACCAAGCCCTTTGGTTGGGCCCGTCGCGCCTTCATTTGGTCCGGCGAAGCCTACCTCTCCTATAGCCTTGGGGCCGTTGCCCTGATGGCCTTTGTTTGTTCCGCAATGGTGTGGTTTAACAACACAGTATATCCCAGCGAATTTTTTGGACCGACCAATGCTGAGTCTTCCCAGGCCCAGTCCTTTGTGTTCTTAATGCGCGACCAAAAGTTGGGGGCCAACGTGACCTCGGCTCAGGGTCCAACAGGCTTGGGTAAATACCTCATGCGATCGCCCACCGGAGAAATCATCTTCGGCGGAGAAACCATGCGGTTCTGGGACTTCCGGGGTCCTTGGGTGGAGCCGCTACGCGGTCCCAACGGTCTCGATCTGAACAAGATCAAGAATGACGTGCAGCCCTGGCAAATTCGCCGTGCGGCTGAGTATATGACCCATGCGCCCAATGGTTCGATCAACTCGGTGGGTGGACTCATCACCGAGCCGAACTCCTTCAACTACGTCAACCCTCGGGCTTGGCTAGCTGGGGCACATTTTATCTTGGCCTTCTTTTTCTTTGTGGGCCACCTATGGCATGCCGGTCGGGCACGCGCTGCCGTTGCCGGATTTGAAAAGGGCATTGATCGCGAAACGGAACCCGTACTCGCGATGCCCAACCTCGACTAAGTTCATGCCAACAATCGTCAATCTTAAGTATTGACCTTTGGATTGCGACGCTCCTGCCATTGGGTAGGAGCGTTTTTATGAGCGAGGTGCTTTATTCCCACGCAACCCGGTTGAACCGTATAGCGTTTGGGTCAAAACAATTCCAGACTCCTTACAATAGAAACAGCCCTGGCATCAGGGCGAATCGGCGTTTGAATGAGGCACGATGACATGATCGATGAGTTCCGCCTAACGGATGAACTTCGCTGGACCCCTGAGGCAGAAGCAAAGCTCAAAAATATTCCCTTTTTTGTTCGATCGCAGGCCCGCATGCAAATTGAAGCGATCGCCCGGGCGACAGCCCTGGATACCGTAACCCCCGAACTCGTCGATCAAGCCCGTAGTCAGACGGGGCAATAGTCCTCCCAGGCCAACCCTTGCCCTTCATTGAAGGTGGTAGGATTGAGTAGCAGCGCTTGATGTTGATTTGATGATGAATTCCCTTGCAGCAAGAGATTTGGCAAGGCATCGGCAAGTGGAATGGCGTCTTGTGTTTCCTTTTTAGCAGTCCAAGGTCTGGCTCTTTGAATCATGTTGAAAACGTTATTGGGCGATCCGAACAAGCGCAAGCTGAAGAAATATCAACCGGATGTGGTGGACATCAACCTGTTTGAAGAAGACATGCAGGGGTTGTCTGATGAGGCCCTACAGGCGAAGACCGGAGAGTTTAAACAACGTCTAGAGAAAGGCGAATCCCTGGACGATCTGTTGCCCGAAGCATTTGCAGCAGTTCGTGAAGCCTCTCGACGGGTCTTAGGGTTGCGGCACTTCGATGTCCAGATGTTGGGCGGCATGATTTTGCACGACGGTCAAATTGCCGAAATGAAGACGGGTGAGGGTAAAACCCTGGTATCTACCTTGCCCGCTTACTTGAATGCACTGCCAGGAAAAGGCGTTCATGTGATTACCGTCAATGATTATCTGGCCCGTCGCGATGCGGAATGGATGGGACAGATCCACCGATTTTTGGGCCTCAGTGTGGGTCTGATTCAGCAGTCCATGTCGCCCATGGAACGGCAAAAGAATTATGCCTGCGACATTACCTATGCCACCAATAGCGAAATTGGTTTTGATTATTTGCGGGATAACATGGCCACCTCCATGGAAGAGGTGGTTCAGCGCCCTTTTCACTACTGTGTCATTGACGAAGTGGACTCTGTACTCATTGATGAAGCAAGAACACCTCTGATTATTTCTGGTCAGGTGGAACGTCCCACTGAGAAATATTTAGAAGCTGCTAGCATTGCGCTGCAACTCAATAAAGAGGATCACTACGAAGTCGATGAAAAAGCTCGGAATGTCATTTTGGCCGATGAGGGGTTTATTGCGGCTGAGCAATTTTTAGGGGTGACTGATTTGTTCGACCCCCAAGACCCTTGGGCCCATTATATTTTCAACGCCATTAAAGCCAAAGAACTGTTCATTAAGGATGTAAATTACATTATCCGAGACAACGAGATTGTGATTGTGGATGAATTTACCGGAAGGGTCATGCCGGGGCGGCGCTGGAGCGATGGGTTGCACCAGGCTATTGAAGCCAAGGAAGCAGTGGAAATCCAAAATGAAACCCAAACCCTGGCGAGTATTACCTATCAAAATTTGTTCCTACTTTATCCCAAAATGTCTGGCATGACAGGCACTGCCAAGACCGAAGAAGGCGAATTTGAAAAGATTTACAAGCTTGAGGTCACCCTCGTCCCAACCAACCGAATTAACAAACGCCAAGATTTAGCGGATGTCGTTTACAAATCCGAAGAAGCTAAGTGGGTGGCGGTCGCTCAGGAATGTGCCGACATGCATGAAATGGGACGCCCGGTCCTGGTAGGAACAACTAGCGTTGAGAAGTCTGAGGTTTTATCGCAACTGTTGCTTCAAAAAAATATTCCCCACAATTTGTTGAATGCCAAGCCAGAGAATGTGGAACGGGAATCAGAGATTGTGGCTCAAGCGGGACGCAAGGGTGCGTTAACGATTGCGACAAACATGGCTGGTCGAGGAACCGATATCATTTTGGGCGGGAATGCGGATTATATGGCGCGCTTAAAGGTGCGCGAATTTTTCATGCCCCGGATTGTTCAGTCGGAGTCCGACAATCCCATGGCGGTGCTGGAATTTTCCATGCCTCAAGACAAAGGTGGTCAAGGGTTTGGCGACCCTGCGCCGCAAACCGGGACAGCCCGTAAAACCTGGAAAGCCTCACCTGAAATTTTTCCGACGAAACTCTCAGCCCAGACGGAATCTTCGTTGAAGTCAGCGGTGAGTTTTGCCGTGAAGCAACTGGGCGAGAACAGTATCCCTGAATTGCAGGCCGAAGAAATGCTGGCGATCGCCGCTGAAAAAGCCCCCATCGACGACCCCGTCTTACAGAAGCTTCGGGAAGTCTACAACCAGGTGCGCCAGGAATACGAAGCCTTTACCAGTCGCGAACATAATGAAGTGGTGGAAAAAGGCGGTCTGCATGTGATTGGTACGGAACGGCACGAGTCGCGACGCATTGATAACCAATTGCGCGGACGGGCGGCTCGCCAGGGTGACCCCGGTAGTACGCGGTTTTTCCTGAGTTTGGACGATAACCTGCTGCGGATCTTTGGGGGCGATCGCGTCAAGGGCATGATGAATGCCTTTCGGGTGGAAGAGGATATGCCCATTGAATCTGGCATCCTCACGCGCAGTTTAGAAAATGCCCAGAAAAAGGTCGAGACCTACTACTACGACATTCGCAAACAGGTCTTTGAATACGACGAAGTCATGAACAACCAGCGGCGAGCCATCTATGCCGAGCGGCGACGGGTTTTAGAGGGGCAAGACCTAAAAAATCGTGTGATTGAATATGCCGAGCAAACCATGGACGACATTGTGCAGGCTTACGTCAATCCAGAACTCCCCGCCGAAGAATGGAAGCTCGACGAAATGACGGCAAAGGCCAAGGAGTTTGTCTATCTGCTCGATGACCTAGAGCCGGAGCATTTTGCCGATTTGGCCATGCCCGAAATGCAAATGTTTTTGCATGAACAAATCCGTACTGCCTACGAGAAAAAAGAAGCTGAGGTGGAACAATTGCGGTTGGGGTTGATGCGGGATGCAGAACGGTTTTTCATTTTGCAGCAAATCGATACCCTCTGGCGCGAACACCTGCAACACATGGAAGCCCTACGCGAGTCGGTCGGACTGCGCGGCTATGGCCAGCAAGATCCCCTCGTAGAATACAAGAAAGAAGGGTTCGAGATGTTTTTGGAAATGATGACCGCGATTCGCCGCAATGTGGTCTATTCCCTCTTCCAATTCCAGCCCCAAATGGGACAAGCGGAGGAATCCTAGGCAGAAACCCACCTGCTGTTATTCGGTGGCAGTGGGACCAAAGCGATAGCCTTTGCCGTAGATGGTATGAATGAGCGGTTTTTCGGCAGATTCCTCAATTTTGCGACGCAAGAGCCGAATATGGGCCGCTAGGACATTACTGGTGGGCTGTTCTTCCTGGGACCACACATGGCGATAAATGTCGTCATGGGTCAAGAGCTGCTGTGGATGATGCATTAAAAAGGCCAACAACCGACATTCCTTCTCAGACAGATGAATGGTACGTCCCTTGCGATAGGCCGCACGATTTTCAAGATCCAGCTCCAGGCCATCTGTCTGAATGCGTTGTAGCGCTTCAGATGCATCTGCCGCTTTGGCCTCTAACAAGTCGCTGCGACGCAACAATGCTCGGACCCGCGCCAGGAGTTCTCTGAGTTGAAAGGGCTTGACCAAATAATCGTCGGCCCCGGCATCCAGACCCTGCACCCGTTCATCCAAGGTGTCTTTGGCCGTCAGAAACAACACCGGGGTGCGATCGCCCTCTCCCCGCAGACGTTGACACAGTTCAATCCCCGATTGTTTGGGCAACATCCAATCTAAAATGAGCAAGGTGTAAGGATCGCCGACCTGTTGGCGGGTGCGAATCAATTGCAGGGCGGCTTCGCCATCATGGGCGACCTCAACCCCGTATCCGTCGCGTGTGAGTGCTTTTTTCAGGGGTTCGGTCAGCTCAACTTCATCATCAACCAAAAGAATAGCCATGATGGTATTCTCCAACAAATCGCTGCCCATCAGGATCTGAATTATGTTGCTTCGTCAATTGAGTTTAATTTTAAAAGTTTTAATCGCTTCGGCAGCCTTATCCGTCGGCATCAAGGCACTGGGACCGCATCTGTTCATTCCTGCCACTTCTGGCGTTGCTTTAACCCTAGTGCTCTTGCCCACCCTCATTCTGGGACTGGTTTTAGGGGTGCAGTATCGCCTGCAGCATCGATAAGTTGCCAATTTCCAGCGTTGCAGTTCGGGTATGGATGCGATCGCGATTGAGCCATACCCCTTGTAATCCAGCCGCCAAGGCTCCTTGATAGTCCTCAGTCCAATCATCTCCGACATGCCAAGCCTGTTCTGGTCGAACGCCATGTTGGGCCAAGGCCGTTTCAAAAATAAATGCCTCTGGCTTGGCCACTCCGACGTGAGTGGAAATCGTCACTGAACTAAACCATTCTGCCAATCCCAGCGCTTGGAGAACGGGGTGGAGACGACTATCGAAATTGGAGATAATGGCTAGCGCAACATCAGAATGCTTCAGACAAGCCAAGGTCTCTGGCACTTCGGGATAGACAAACCAAGGTGTTGCGGTTGCGAAGTGATCAAACAGCGGGCGGAAAAACTGATTGAAATTTGAGATTTGCGCTAATACGCCCACCTGTGCAAAACTCTGACGAGCAATCTCTTGCCACCATTCATACTCTAAGCGCATGAATTCTTGGGCATCAGCTTGCTGGAACATGGCGCGGGGCGCGGTCCGAAAGCTAGACCGAAAGGCGGCATCAAGCTGACGGGAATCAACCGTTAGCCCTGCCGCTTGTGCAAACTGGCCGTAAATATCGCCAACGGTCCCGTTGACCCCGAACAGGGTACCGACTGCATCGAAAAAAATGACCTGAGGTTGTGGCATGAGGAAACCAGCACATGGGAATCTTAGGGCTATGCTCTGCTTATTTTAAGACCAGCCGCGATCCTGTCGAATAGGGGAAGCTGAAATCAATTGTTTCAGGACCCTCTTCGTAAGAGTCGTCGTGTATTCGTTTTTTTTATAAATCAACGTATAAGTTGGGCACAAAATTTTGTAGAATCAGTCATTAAACCTTCCTTAACCTCTAACTTTCCTCCAAAAGCGCGCCATTATGACTCAATGTCCAGTTTGCCAGAAACGTTTACATCGAACCCACCGAAAACCATTTGATCGGGTGATCAGCTATGTATTCCCTGTCGCTCGATATACCTGTTACAACCACGCGTGCCGTTGGCATGGCCTGAGACTCAACTTCAATGCGCATCCCTTGGCAAAAAAGCAACCGGGCCCAGAAACATCCGGTGAAGCTGAGTAACAACCCGAATGGGGGAAGTCGGTTTGTTACTCAACGCATCAAGGTTTGAGCCATTTCAATATTGCTGCGCACAGCGGCGGCAGACTGCTGAAGGGCTTGATATTCGCGGTCTGTCAAATCGAGTTCTAGAATTCGGCTAATGCCCTTGCGGGTTAAGCAGGCAGGTACGCCAATAAACAGGTCTGAAAGGCCGTATTCGCCTTGCAAATAAACAGCAGCGGGCACAATTCGCGCGCGGTCGTACAGAATGGACTCCACCATTAAACAGGCAGAGGATGCGGGAGCAAAGTAGGCACTACCCGCTTGCATCAAACTGACAATTTCGGCCCCGCCATTGCGGGTGCGTTCAATGAGACTTTGGATAGTTGCATCATCCATTAATTCGGTGATGGGAATGCCGCTAACGGTTGAATAGCGCGGCAACGGCACCATTAAATCGCCATGCCCCCCTAACACCATGGCGTTCACATCCATGATCGAGACGTTGAGTTCTAGGGCGATAAAGGTTTCAAACCGAGCGGCATCCAGCACCCCTGCCATGCCCAGTACCCGTTGGGGAGAGAGTCCGCTGGCTTTCCACGCCAGGTAGGTCATCACATCGAGGGGATTGGTCACCATTAAGAGAATGGCGTCTGGGGAATAGGCGATCGCCTGTTGCACCACCTTCACCACAATTTCCGCATTGATCTTGAGCAGATCGTCGCGACTCATGCCGGGTTTGCGAGCGATGCCAGCGGTGACGACAATGATGTCGGAGAATTGGGTATCGGCATAGTTGTCGGTCCCCATAATGGCTCGATCATGGCGTTCCACCCCTCGGGCTTCCATGAGGTCGAGGGCCAATCCCTTGGGCCGACCGGACTGGATATCCAGCAACACCACATCGGCGACATTTTTTTCAACTAAGCGTTGCCCTAGAGTGCTGCCCACATTACCCGCGCCAATGATCGAAACCTTTGCAGGTTGTGGACATTGCAATAGGTTAGACGTCATAGCCATTCTTGCCTCCGAATCCGAGGGTGGGGGTTAGGAAGCTGTTTCCAACTGTTCGAGGGCTAACCAGACGGTTGAGGTGGGTACTCGAAACTTGATTTGGGCATAGTCGCCGCTGATTTCAACCACCTCGCCCGTGCCATCGAAGACATAAGGCGGCAGACGGCGATCGCTGGCAAGAGCTTCCACACTGTTTTCAAACTTGTCCTGTAAGAGACGGACAAAATCTCCTTTTTTAATGGCCATAGAAATCAACTCACTTCCCCAACAGATGGTTGTATTCCCATTGTACTCGCAGCATCCATGTTAGAAGGATAGGAACTGCCATACAGGTTTAAGGAATGCCTATGCTGAGTCCGCGCCGCATACAACCAGGCCCAGGACAAGAGTCCGTTTGGGACTACCCCCGCCCTCCAGCCCTTGAATCCACCACACAAC
>JBAVRC010000704.1:0-3560 GCA_049694615.1 Thermosynechococcaceae cyanobacterium
ACGATACATGGTGCAACCCAACCCACGATACATGGTGCAACCCAACCCACGATACATGGTGCAACCCAACCCACGATACATGGCGCAACCCAACCCACGATACATGGCGCAACCCAACCCGCGATGCATGGTGCAACCCAACCCACATCAAACAATTCCGCCACCCAACCCATATTGACCAATCCCGCCACCCAACCCGCATCCACCAATTTTGATACCGGAACAAACCGAAAACCATTGGGACGGTTGATTGGCGCATTCAAAACCGTATCCACCAAAGACATTAATCAGATTCGGAATACCCCCAGCATTCCCGTCTGGCAACGCAATTATTACGAACACATTATTCGAGACAAAGAAGCTCTACACAATATTCGTCACTATATTCAGACCAACCCCTCATCCTGGGATGCCGATCAATTGCATCCCAACAATCCATCCAAGTGGTGAAGCGCGATCGCCCACACCCATACATCCCCCATCAACGAAAGGTAGAGCATCTCCATCTCCTTCGTTGAATCAGAGTTCAAACATTTTGAAGATGGTTTTTCCGATCTGAATTTCTATGATGAGATCAGAAAGTAGAATTCAGGTTAAATCAATGAGTACGTTATTCTGTCTTGATCGCTTAAATCCAATTATTTATACCCGTCAGTGGCTAACATCAATCGAGATATACAACTCAGAAGCTGCTCAATTTTTATGCCAAATTATCCCTACCAGTTGTCCCTTCGAACAAGATATCAAACTTTTTGACCGTATCCTTGCCCATATTCCATCACTCTGTAAACTGAATCCCTTCTATGACCAAATTATGGAGCTTCGCTTTAAATCTCTAGCTTACTTAGCCAACGAAACAAGCGTCATCGATTAGTTAGCATTCGCAAGATGAGCATTTAATAACAAATGAGCAAATATTTACTATGGTGTTTCAACTCATATCAGTCTAATTCAAAAGCTATTATTAATAGGAAATTACAATCATGGCTATCGAAAAACAAATGCCCATCGTAACTCAAGATCCCTTTTCCTGGAGAGATATGAACTCTCTTAGATTTGCAGCTCAGTTTTTCTTCAGTACCGTGATTTTAAGTTTTTGTCTCATTCAACTGCATAGAACGGATATTGAAAATAAGAATACAGCCCTTTATTGGAGCTGCCTTTCAGGAATACTCGCACTTTGGATGCCTTCCCCAGCAGCATCGAGAGGCACATCGTCTTACTCAATGACTAGCGAACCAGACGATCGCCAAGATCACCCTTCTAGTCTGATCTACCCTTACCCGGAAGTTGTTGACGAATCCAGATTACGGCAGTAAAGATACAGGATCGATGCCATGATTTCTACCGTCTTCATTACAGAAACGCACAGTCTGCTTTCTATACTGCGATCGCTCGATCAACTTTTGGACGAAGCCATTTCGCATGCCAAATTGGCCTACGACAATGATGCGATACCAGCCTCCTATCGCGGGCTGTACATCAACCAGAGCGAGATCGAACGAGCATTGCAGCGTGAGCCGGGAGAATCCCCATTACCAGGGGCGACTGCCGAACGAGAACAACACCTCGCTGAAGCGATCTTTCAAGCGAAACAGCTCATGCAATTGCAGGAAATGTTTGACCTGACCCTGTTTGACCTGGCCTTGGTTGCGATCGCCCTAGCGCCAGAAATCGACCTCCGTTACGAGCGCATCTATGCCTACTTACAGGACGATGTCACTCGCAAACGCCCCACCGTAGAATTGGCACTTAACCTGCTCTGCGGCTCGGCAGCGACTAAACTCAGGCGACGCACATACCTGTCCTCGATGTCGCCCCTCTTAAAATACGAAATTCTGCAGTTAACCGGCGACATGAATCAAATTCAGCCGCCCTTCCCCGCTTACTCGCTCAAGTTAGACGAACAAGCAGTACGATTCCTTTTAGGCATTCCTGGCCTCGACGAACGATTGCGCCCCTATAGCCGTCTCATCCTTCCTAGCGGCACCTTGGAACAATTGCCCATAGCGCCTGAACATCGCCACTGCTTAGCAACCCTCGTGGCCCAAATCCCATCGATGACGCAACCGTTGCGCCTTTACTTCCAAGGCCCCAGCGGAATTGGTAAGCGTCGCACCGCAGAAGCGATCGCCCTCCAACTCAATCAATCTTTACTGAGCGTCGATCTAGGGTTAATGCTTGAGCAAACCCAAGATCTGGCTCCAATCTTCAACCTGCTTCATCGGGAAGCATTGTGTCAGAATGCCATCTTATATTTCAGCGGCTGGGATGCAATGCTGAAGCGCGAGTACGGACTCATTTGGCAGTCGTGGCTAGATTTCGTGGCTCTCTTTCCCGGCCTGATCCTCTCGGCAGGGCAACAAAATTTACCCGCAGACATTGCTGGACAGATGGAGGTCGTCGCCATTGCCCTAACATGGCCCGATGCACCACAACGGCGAGCTTACTGGCAATCCAGCCTCGTCAATGCGGGTATCGACTTGGATTGGTCCGACTTGAATGCACTGAGCGATCGCTTTCGTCTTACGCCGGAGCAAATCGATCAGGCGATCGCGATTGCCAGGAGCCAGACCCATTGGACAAGCGTACCTTCGGCCTCAATTCAGTCCGAGGCGCTATTTTCCGCAGCACGACAACAATCTGGCCAGGAACTTGCCAAAATGGCTCAGAAAGTGCCAGTAAAGTCCACCTGGGACGATATTGTATTGTCGCCCGAACCGTTAGCTCAACTGCAAGAAGTGTGTAATCAGGCAAAATATCAATCCGCCGTTCTGGGGGATTGGGGATTTGATCGTAAATTATCCAGGGGTAAAGGCATTACGGCGCTGTTTTCCGGCCCGCCCGGTACGGGTAAAACCATGGCAGCAGAAGTCCTCGCCCATGATTTGCAACTGGATCTTTACAAAATCGACCTCTCTCAAATTATTAGTAAGTACATCGGCGAAACGGAAAAGAACCTGGATCAGGTTTTTGCTGCTGCCCATAATGCCAATTTTATTCTGTTTTTCGATGAAGCAGATGCACTGTTTGGCAAGCGATCAGAGGTTAAAGATGCCCATGACCGCCACGCCAATATTGAGGTTGCCTACTTGCTACAAAAAATGGAAGACTATGAAGGGGTTGCGATTCTCGCAACCAATTTACGACAGAACATGGATGAAGCTTTTGTCCGTCGGATTCAGGCTATTATTGAATTTCCCTTCCCTGATGAGGAGTCCCGGCGTCATCTTTGGCAAGTTGCGTTTCCGAAAGAGGCTCCGATTAGCAAAGATGTGGATTTTGGCTTTCTGGCCCGAGAAATTAAATTAGCAGGTGGGAATATCAAAAATATGAGCTTGGCAGCGGCCTTTTTTGCAGCCACTGAAGGATGTGAAATCAGTAAGACTCACTTAATGAAAGCAGCCTCTCGCGAACATCGGAAATTAGGACGCAGTTGGCAATTGGATGCGGGGCATGGCAGTTAAGTAGGTTGGGATAAGCAAACCACCTTACGTCAAGCAATGCAAAATCGCTAAAACCCTTTACTGATAATCACTTCAGCTTACTTGATATACCTT
>JBAVRC010000705.1:0-2086 GCA_049694615.1 Thermosynechococcaceae cyanobacterium
AAGCTATATATCCACCGATACAAATTTCCTATCGATCATCTCTATCTAGAATTTCTTATTAATCGCCTCCAGGATAATCATGAATCCCCCCTAGGACCGCGCAGGACAAAAGGTAATCTCTACCCCCGAAGAACTTATCCAACAAAAGCATTACTCTATAAAGACTTCGAAATCCATGCTATTCATCCTACTGTCTCTACCCTTGTCCCTTCACCTATTCACATTATATCCTTATCAAAAGACTCTTTAAACAATAAAATATCCAAATTGACTACTATTCTTATCGAATTGCTACTGTTTTAATATTCTTATCATTTATCTCTGATTCTCAACGTCCCCAGGCAAATGGATTCAAGCTATGCCGGGGAAAAGTGTATCCTTGACAAGATGGAATCGCCATCGATAAGATAAGGATGACAATAAATTTAAACAGCTATGTTTACCGCGATCGCTAATTCCCACGATACACTCCGAGAGGAAATCATTGCCCGGTTCCGAGATCGGATTGCGAAAGGGGAACGAACAAAATTGAGCAAGCAGGAAAGAGCAGAATTGGCTCTGCACTTCGTGGACAGGCTTGCCGAATGCGATACAGAGGAAACTGCGATCGCACTGTGTCGGGCGGAAATGGCTCTCTTGGAGGAGGGGTATCCGGTGGGCAGTATTTGCAATCAGTATCTCCCTGAATGGCGTAAGGGGATTGCATTGGCAGTTGAGGAGGGGCGACTACCCAAACAAGATTTGGCGGCGAATGAGTTTGGTAAGGTCTATTCGCACTGGGGACTTAAGCATCTCCTCTATCCGAATCAGGTTCACAAGGCACTGAAGCAGAAAACGACGGCGGCTAACAATCAAAAGCAGGATGATTTGCAACCAATTCGGGCGGATCGATTCATTGGGAAGTGCATAGAGTTGCTGGCAGGGAAAACGCCCTATGAGTGGGCAGTGGGGCTGCTGGGGGTGACGGGAAGACGGTTCTCGGAAATTGTAGCAAAGGGAAGTTTTAGCCCTGGTTCTCATCCTTATGAAATCGCGTTCCGAGGGCAGTTGAAGAAGGGCATTCAAAATCTGGAACAGGCACAAACATTTCTTATCGCCATCCTAATCAAGAGTGATAAGGTTCTGGCGGTGCTGGATAAGCTTAGGGAACATCCGAGAATTCAGGAGTTGGCGGGGCTGTCGCCGGACGAAATTAATTCCCGGCTCAATACAAGCGTACGGCACTACATTAAGCGAGAGTTTGAGGAGACGGAAATCGTTCCGTTGTTGAGGGGGGAAAAGAGTGTTTCGGCTCATAATTTGCGGGGAGTCTATGCCGAGATTGCCGTTCACTACTTCTGCCCTCCAAGCCAAGCGACCCATCGCTTTGTCCAGGCACATCTGGGACACATCATTGGAGAACAGGAGTTAGCCAGCCGCAAGAATGCGGGGGCGACGGAACACTATTTTCATTTCCGACTAGTCGGGGCGCAGGGACAACAACTGAGCGAGAAGGGAGTTTTGCTGGAGCGCTTTGGTGCATTGCCCTCCACGGTCAAATCAGAACCAGAACAACCGGAATTATTAGCAATTGAGCAGGAGATTGAAGCAATGGCGATCGCGCAAAGGCAACGTAAAACACAATCCCACCCTGCCCGTAAGTCCCGCGCTCAAGTGCCTTCAGAGTTGATGCATGACCTAAAGGAAATAGCGGCCCATAAGCTGAAGGCGGATGGAACATATGCTGAGGTACTAGCGGCAGTGGTTGATTTTTTGAGGGATGATCAGACCCCGAGGATCGCAACGTCGATTGAGTCGCTGGGCATGACGTTCCAGTGGTTTACAACGGAGGTTGAGCAGTTGCGACAAGCGAATCGGTTGTTGGCAGCGGAACGTGACCAGGCACGGGCTGACCGGTTGGCGGTACAGCAGCAGACGCATGACCAAGGGGAGATGGCGGCGCTGAGGGCTGAGAATGCGCAACTAAAGGCGGAGGTGGCTCAATTTCAACAAATCAAGCAGATGCTAGGGGGTGGAATGGGCACGGAGAGAAGCAGGGAAACTGGGGCGACGACGGCTCCGATCGCGGTGATGCCTGCGGCGGACC
>JBAVRC010000706.1:0-3620 GCA_049694615.1 Thermosynechococcaceae cyanobacterium
ATCGATGGATTGGGGTTGGTAGGCAGAGTCGGACATTTGGCTTACCCCCAAGGGACGACCTATGGACACGATTAAATTGGTATTACAAATGCTTATAGAGGGATATGAAATAAGCGTTTGTTTGAACCTTCTACTCCTGAAATGAACCTAGCCGATCAGCAATTATCTTTATTCTCTGCTAACGGTTGTCTCGCCATAACGTCATACCGTTGGAAGATGCTTGACAAACCCCGCTCCTAACTCTGCCCTGTCCCCGGCAATGCCGCCACGATCGCATCTGCCACCCGTCCCACGGGAATCAACTCCAACCCCATCTCCGACACCACCTGCCCCTTGGGAATAATAGCCCGCTTAAATCCCAACTTCGCCGCCTCCTTCAACCGCAATTCCAATTGGGACACCGATCGCACCTGTCCCCCTAACCCCACCTCGCCAATCATCACCGTCAACGGGTCCACCATGCGATCGCGAAAACTCGCCGCCACGGCGATCGCCACCCCCAAATCTGCCGCTGGTTCCGCCACGTTTAACCCGCCCGACGAGGCTACATAGGCATCCAACTTTGAGAGGGGAATCCCCAACCGTTTTTCCAACACCGCCAGAATTTGCAAAAACCGATTGTATTCCACCCCTGTGGTCGAACGACGCGGCGACGCATAACTGGTCGGACTGGCCAATGCCTGCAACTCCACTACAATAGGTCGCGTTCCCTCACAGGCCACAATCGTCGCCGTCCCCGGTGCCGCATTCTCGCGATCGCCCAAAAACAACGCCGATGGATTGGACACCTCCTGCAACCCGCGATCGCTCATCTCGAACACTCCCACCTCATGGGTCGCTCCAAATCGATTTTTGACCGAACGCAACAACCGATGACGAGCAAAGCGATCGCCCTCGAAGTACAACACCGTATCCACCAAATGTTCCAATACCTTGGGTCCGGCGATCGCCCCCTCCTTGGTCACATGCCCCACAATAAACAGCGCAATGTGTTTTTGCTTCGCCATCCGCATCAGGGCAGACGTACATTCCCGCACTTGGGCCACCGAACCCGGTGCCGAAGTCAGGGCAGGTAGATAGATGGCCTGAATACTATCAATGACCGCCACTTGGGGTTGGAGGGTATCCAATTCCTGGAGAATCCCATCGAGATCGGTTTCGGGCAGTAGATACAGATCCGCCTTGTCTGCCTTAATGGCCGTAGCCGACGACACCACTGCCCCTGGATTAATGCCCAACCGTTGGGCCCGGAGCTTCACCTGCTGACCCGACTCCTCCGCGCAGACATACAACACCCGATGGGATTGAGCCAAGGCATTCATCATTTGCAAGAGCAACGTGGATTTGCCAATGCCGGGGTCACCCCCCACCAACACCAACGAACCGGGGACAATCCCACTGCCCAGCACCCGATCGAGTTCCCCATAGCCCGAACTGAAGCGTTGGGCTACAGATTCCACAATTTGGTTTAGGGTTAAAGCTGCGTAAGCCGTGGGTTCAGACTGGGGCGATCGCCCAGACCGGGACTGCCGTTCGGCCACCAACCGCGTTCCATCCGTAGGGCCAGTTGCGGTCGCCACTACCTGCTCGACCAATGTGCCCCAACTGTTGCAGGCCGGACATTTACCAAAAAACTGTGCCGACTCCGCGCCGCATTCATTGCAAAAGTATTTGGTTCGGGTTTTTGCCATACAAATCTTAAAGAAAATGGAAATCTTACTTTACTTAAACCTCCGGTCAGTCAAGGGTTTGACTGTATTGTGCTTAACAAACTTCATGGTAACTTAATACAAGAGGTCGAAAAATTAACCTCCGCGACGGGTAGGGCTTTAAGGAGCGTTAAGAAAGTTGGAAAACAATAAGGAACGGATTTTGGTCGTGGATGACGAAGCCAGCATCCGCCGAATTCTCGAAACCCGACTGTCTATGATTGGGTACGATGTCGTCACTGCTGCCGATGGAGAGGAAGCCATTGAAGTGTTTCACCATGAAGTCCCGGACTTGGTGGTCTTGGATGTGATGATGCCCAAGCTGGACGGGTATGGGGTTTGTCAGGAGCTGCGCAAAGAGTCCGACGTGCCGATTATTATGCTAACGGCTCTAGGCGATGTGGCGGATCGGATCACGGGACTGGAACTGGGAGCCGATGATTATGTCGTCAAGCCCTTTTCGCCCAAGGAACTGGAAGCCCGCATTCGTTCCGTGTTGCGTCGCGTGACTAAGAATGGCGCTCCCGGTATTCCCAGTTCCGGTGTCATCCAGGTCACCAATATCCGTATTGATACCAATAAGCGCCAGGTCTACAAAGGCGATGAGCGGATTCGCCTCACGGGTATGGAATTTAGCCTTCTGGAGCTGTTGGTGAGTCGTTCTGGTGAAGCCTTCTCACGGGCCGAGATTTTGCAGGAAGTGTGGGGCTACACCCCTGAGCGCCATGTGGATACCCGCGTGGTGGATGTTCATATCTCGCGGCTGCGGGCCAAGTTGGAAGAAGATCCCAGCAACCCGGAGTTGATTTTGACCGCACGGGGGACAGGATATCTCTTCCAGCGGATTATCGATGCCAACGAAATTGGCTAGGGAAGTGATGAACCTGTAGCCTTCGGAGGGGGAAATTTATGCTTAATCATTGATCGTGACAAGTTTGGGTCATCTATTCGTCTGTGGAAACACTTCGAGCGATCAACCACTCATCTAAATCAGCGGCACTAGAGAAATCGAGCAATGCTTCACCCAGCGCTTCTAGCTCGGCAATAGAGAGCCTCGTGATAGCGGACTCAGTGCTAGGGGCGATCGCCCCTACACGACGGATGAGTTGGCGTAGGACTAGCGATCGCCCTTCCTCTTGACGCCCGCGTTGCAATCCTTGTTGTAACCCTTGTTGTAACCCCTGCTGTAAACCTTCATCTAGGGTTTCTTGACGCCACTTTTCATAAACGGGGGATAAATTCATCGCCAATGCCCTCTTGTCCGCACTTAAATTCTGCCTTACTTTCAAGCTGATTTGCAATGCTGCCAGGTCTTCCATCGTTTTTCGCTTCATGGGATGATTGGCAGGTAGAGCCAATAACTCTGTTATCGCCTGGACTTGGACGGTTCCCCGACCCATCAACCGCAACCACAATGTTTCTTCATTGGTCGGAAGTTGATGAATGGCGACGATGGCTGTGCGTAACTGCGGCGCTAAAAAGTAGAATCCTGCTGACCAGTTTGGGTCGTTTGTTAAGCCAAAGCCCTTCACTAAATGCTTTGAAACGGTTGGGCTTAGGATCCATAATCGCGGCAGGGCTGACTTCAGGATTTTTTTATGTTCTCGTTTTGCTTGCCGCCGAAGGGTTTCGGTCAAATCGACTAGTTTTCCAATGCAGCGATTGACATCTTCTGGGGGGACTGCATTACGAAATGGTTCTATGGCACAGTGCCGATCAACCATCCGACCCAACAGCCCTAAGGCGGATAGTTGGGTTTGTGCTGTTTCATGGGGGGCAAACCAAAGATCGACTTCGCGGGTTTCGCTGGTGACTTTGCGGCTGGTTGCGACGGTTCCTAATGGGTCGAGCAGGGATTGGAGGTGTTGTTTGGCAAACTGGTCGTGACAGGTTCGGGTCATCCAGATGAAG
>JBAVRC010000707.1:0-2410 GCA_049694615.1 Thermosynechococcaceae cyanobacterium
AATTACTACTGCATAAGACTTTTCGGCTGTTTTGACAAATGCTGGTGAGAAATCCGGGTTAGGCGCGATTGTTTGAGAAAATCTAAGGTTTGCATGGCCGGGTTCCTTGTTACTGCAACTTTTTATAAATCTGATAAAGTTGCCCTTCGTTATGCTGATTCAGTGGGGCTGGCCAGACGTGCAAAAGGGCAAAGACCAGACCAGCGGTGAGGAGACTGTGGGCGATCGCCCCACCAACGCACCAGAGAATCAACGGTTTTGGGTTAAAGGTGGAGTAGAGGGAAGCGAGAATACCCCGTTCCAGTTGGGGTGGCAAACTACGGATGTCGTTGGCGATCGCCTTAATGCATTGGGTGAGAACCTGAAGGTCTGCGTTGCCCTCGGTTTTAGGGTTTGGGTTAGTGGGTTGTTCGATCTGTTTCGGTGGGTTTTGGGGTTGTTCTCTCAGGGCTAAGGGCGTTTCGGAGAATCCTGGATCGACATCGATAATGGGAAATGGGTCGGGCAAAGCGGCTTTGAGGGAGCGGATCTCCTGTCCCTGTTGGGCGATCTGGTTTTTGAAGTCATGGAGTCGGCTATCGAGTATGCCGCTGAGTTCACTGACCTCGCCGGACAAGTCGCCCAGCCGTTGAATCAAGGTTTGGTATTCGTGCAGCTGTACGTCTTGGGCGTTTTCCGTTTCCGGTGGGGATGATTGGGTTTGCACGGTGTTAGTCCCCTACCTCCATCTGCGAGGTCTGAGTCTTTTGGGGTTTGGTTGCTGTGCTTGTTGCGGTTGCGGTCTGGGAGGGTTGGGATTCCACAGCAGCCGGATCGATGGATTGAGTAGCCAGCTCGCGGAACTGATCGACCTGATGGCTTAACCCGCGCAGTTGGCCGATATCGCGATCGCTTAGATTGCCCTGGACTTTCCCATCGGTGCGCGACAAAATGACACCGCGATCGCCCTGCTTTACCTGAAGCGAGTCCTTATCGCGAATGATCTCGTAGTCTCCCAGAACCAGGTTTTCACGGCCCTTGGCAGATGAAGTGGGCTTCAAGGTGTTGATGAGATTTTCGGCATGGGCAATGGATCGCTCGTTGTGGATTTGTTGCACATGGGCGCGATCGCCCAGTGGGGCAAAGCCTTGTAGATATTGCATCCGTTCAGCCGGTTCAGCGCCGAGTAACATATCGGACCCGTGCTTATCGATTTGGCCTTTGACTTGGGCAAATTCCTTCAATTGCTTCGGGGTGAGGTCGCTTTTGAGGATTTTGGGACCGAGGGCGGTTTCCTCAAAGCGAAGGATTTCCTTCTGTTCAGCATCTGTAACCGATATGGTGTGACGATTTACGGCAGTGACGGTGTAGTTGTCACCTTTAAATAACCGTCCTTCGGGGTCGGAATTGAGAAGTTTGATCGCGGTACTTGCGGCTTCGCGGCTTTGGAATTGGGTTCGGGCCTGATTGACGCCGGAGATTGCGGCATCTTTGGCTTTGACCCTGAACTTGTCCCAAGCCGATTTAGCACTCTTTTTGATCGCCTCGCCTGTTTCCATCAGCCACTCTTTGGTTTCAGGAGGAAGGTCAAAACTGTTGGCCAGGTCGCTGGCCATGACTTCGCCAAGAGAGGTTTGTTTCGATTCTTTCGTGGTGGTCTTGTCTGGTTGTGCTGCCTCAGTTTGAGATGCTTCTGGTTCCTGTTCCAGTTGCGAGTCAGGCTTAGATGCGGACTCTTGTTGCGAAGCGATCGCTTCAGGATTTGTCTCTTGTTCATCAACGGTCACCAATTTTGGTTCTGGCTGGGATTCCGGTTCTGGCGCGGACTCTGGGTGCGCAGCTATCGCCTCAGCTTGCGGTTCCGGTTCATCAAGGGTCACAGGCTCTGGTTGTGGCTCTGGTTCAGTTGCGGACTCTGGGTGCGCAGCTATCGCCTCAGTCTGCGGCTTCTGTGCATCAATGGTCACAGGCTCTGGTTGTTGCTTTGATTCAGGTGCGGACTCTGGTTCAGTCGCTATCGCCTCAGACTGAGGTTCCTGTTCATCAAGAGTCGCAGTCTCTGGTTGTTGTTCTGGTTCAGTCACGAACTCTGGGTACTGAGTGATCGCCTCAGTCTGCGAACCATGTTCAACAACGGGTTGGGGTTCTAGTTGTCGCTCCGGTTCAGGTGCGGATTCTTGGTGGTGCGCAGCTATCGCCCCATTCTGCGGGTCGATATTTTGGGCTGTATCAGGGGAGGGGTATTTGCCCCGTGCAATATTGTCGTTAAGTCTGGATTCAAAGGCCGTTTGAAGCTCGGATAGTCTCAGTAGTCCGCAATGAAGCTATAACCACCGTAAATCCGTGGCAGTGTAGCTTCCGACAGTAACGCTTTTGTACAGAGATACTGAAAGAGAGGGTTATTCCAGGAGTGTGTTATGAAAACTGCTCA
>JBAVRC010000708.1:0-12640 GCA_049694615.1 Thermosynechococcaceae cyanobacterium
TTGGAACAATTGAAAAGCTAATACTCACCTTGACAGGGGTAGTCACCATGCCAAAACTGGGCTGATCAGACTGAGGATTTGCCATCAAATAAGCCAACGTTTGCGGCAGCGCAGCCCAAACCGACAAAGCCGTTTTCTTAGACTCCAGCACCACCACCCAAAACTGATTCAACAACACCAACACATCTATTCGACCTTGCAGCACCTCCTCTCCATCATCCAACCTCAAAACAACAGACTCCTCCGCACGCACCCGAAACGGCGGATCGTAAAACCCTGCGGACTCTTGGTGCGAAGCTATCGCCAACAACGGCGAAACCAGCAATAGCGTAACCGTGCCTTCTAATAACTGCTCCTCTGATCGTTGATATAAATAGCGCCGTCGCACATTATCCAGAGCCACCTTCTCGACCGCTGAAAGCTCCGGCAACAAGGTTTGCCATTCAGAGAAAAACGCTTCATCCTCCGTTCGTGTCAGATTAAAGCGTCTTTCTGCTTCAGCAATGGTGGTAATGGTTTCCGTAATAGCGATTGTCATTAGATCGCTCAAATAGGCTTAAGTTCATCATAATCGGTATACTTGCTCGTCATCTGCGTCAGTCCGACTTGATCGCCCACTTCAGTTTCATGCTTGTGCGAAAGTGCGATCGCAGTATCTCAGGCCGTGCTTCAGATGAGATGACCCCGGCCTCAGATGCGAAAGCGCCACAAACCGCGTTATACTCCGATGTTGGTATTTGGCTAGGAAGAGGGCATGGTTGCAGTCGCAATTTTAGCGGCGGGTCGCGGAACCCGGATGAAGTCTCTGTTACCCAAAGTGGTACATCCCTTGGGCGGACGGACCTTGGTTGAACGTGCCCTAGACAGTGTGGCCGAACTGCAACCGGAACGACAGTTGGTCATTGTTGGGTATGGGGCCGAACAGGTCAGAACGGCCCTGGCCCATCGAACGGAAGTGGAGTACGTCGAACAGCGCGAACAACTGGGCACGGGACATGCAGTACAGCAAGTTATGCCCTACTTAGAAAATTTTGATGGAGATTTGCTGATCCTGAATGGCGATGTGCCACTCCTGCGCACCGAAACCTTAAAACAGTTGTTAGCCACCCATCAACAGCACCACAATGCCGCGACACTACTCACCGCAAAATTGCCCAACCCTAAAGGCTATGGGCGAGTCTTTTGCGATGAAAAAAACTACTTGCGAGAGATTGTTGAAGATCGAGACTGTACAGAGGCGCAGCGACAAAACCAACGGATTAATGCTGGGGTCTATTGCTTTCGCTGGTCCGATCTCAAGGCCGTTTTACCCAAACTCAGCGCCGATAACGATCAAAAAGAATATTACCTCACGGATGCCGTGAATTTTTTAGATTCGGTTATGGCCGTAGATGTCGAAGACTTTCAAGAAATTTCAGGTATTAATGATCGTAAACAATTGGCCGAAGCTTATAGCATCCTCCAGGACCGCATCAAACAAGACTGGATGATGCGAGGGGTAACCCTCATCGATCCGGCCAGCATTACCATCGACGACAGGGTACAAATTGGAACCGATACAGTTATTGAGCCGCAAACTCACCTACGCGGCAACACAAAGATTGGGACCGATTGTCGCGTTGGCCCGGGTACGTTGATTGAAGATAGCCAAATTGGCGATCGCGTCAAGGTCCTGTATTCAGTCGTCACAAACAGCACGGTGGCCGCAGACACACGGGTGGGTCCCTATGCGAATGTCCACACCCAGACCGCGATCGGCGAAAAATGCCGCATTGGCAACTTTGTCGAACTCAAACTCACCACCCTAGGCGATCGCACCAACGTGGCCCATCTGTCTTATTTGGGCAACCTAACCGCTGGCAATCAGGTGAATATTGGGGCTGGCACCATTACGGCCAACTACGATGGGGTGAATAAACATCCCACCGTTCTGGGCGATCGCACCAAAACCGGGTCGAACACTGTTTTGGTGGCTCCCTTGGTGTTGGGTGCAGATGTGAACGTTGCTGCTGGATCGACAGTGACCGACAATGTGGGGGACGATGCCCTCGTCATTGCCCGTGCCCGCCAAGTGGTGAAACCGGGTTGGCGTTTAAAACGCTAGCGGGTTTAGTTGTTTTTTGACCAATAGGTTGTGGCTGCTAACACCGGAACCTTAGCCTCCGCGATGACGCTGTCATAGTACTGTTGCAGTTGCTGGGTTGCCGCCGACCAGCCCCAGCGCTCAGCCTCAGTACGGGCATTGCGCCGCAGGGTTTCGCGCTCTTCAGGATGATTCAGGAGACGGGCCGTTGCGGCGATCGCCCCCTGCTCATCTTGGGGATCGAAGAGGTACCCATTGACGCCATCCTGGACAATATCGGGAATGCCACCGGAGGCAGCAGCCACCACCGGACAGCCTGCGGCCATTGCTTCTAGCAATACCAGCCCTAAGGTTTCGGTGCGGGAGGGGAAAATAAATGCATCGGCGCTGGCAAAGGCAGCAGCCAAGGTAGACCCGCTCATGTATCCGGCAAAAAAAGTGTGGGTTCCGGCAAAGATTTTCTCTAACTCCGTCCGGTAGGGACCATCCCCCACCAAGGCCAACCGGGCCGAGGGCATTTCGGCCAGAATGGGTTTGATGTCATGGATCGCTTTTTCCGCCGAGAGTCGCCCGACATAGAGCAACAGGGGAGCGTCAGGATGGCCTTGGCTCAAGTGGTGCCGCATGTCTGCACTCGCCAAACTCGGCTGAAACGTTTCAATATCGACCCCGCGCTGCCATAGCGCTAGTCGTTGAATCCCGTGCTGGGCCAAGGCTTCCACCATGGCATTGGAGGTGCAGAGATTGAGATGGGCCTGATTATGTACCAGCTTCAGCAACTCCCACAGGAACCCTTCCAACATCCCCAAGCCGTAATACTGCAAATATTGTGGTAGATGGGTATGGTAAGAGGCCACTAGGGGCGTGGCATGCATTTTGCTATAAAACACCCCCGACAATCCCAGCACCGCCGGATTGGCCACATGAATCAAATCCGGGCGGAACTGGTCCAGGGCTTGGGCAATGGACGGGCGAGGCAATGCCATTTTTAATTCGGGGTACAGGGGCAGGGCAAACCCCGATACGCCATAAACTTGAGCGCCCTTATAGTCGCTGGGCGCACCTTCGGGGCAAATCACCAGAACTTGATGACCGTCGCTTTGCAAATGGGCAATGGTATGGCATAGACGGGTAACAATCCCGTCAATTTTGGGCAAAAAGGTTTCGGTAAACAGAGCAATCCGCATAAAGTCTGGGTTTAATAGCACTGGCTTGGCGTAAAGCAGTTTCCGCAGACGTAACAGCTTCCTCATCAAAGTAGCAGGAATAGGGACGGTTGACATCTCGATCTAAAACGAATTTTTTAGATCGGCACTTCATCGGCAAAACTGGTCAATCGCACAAATTGAAACGGACCCGCAATGGACCCCCAAACCCGTTCTTCGGTCACCAGATCACGTCCTCGATCTAGACTAGACAGGCCCTTCGGGCTAATCTCAAATTCGTTGTCCAGGTAGGTCTCTTGCCCTTTCCAGTTCACTCGACAGCCTTTGCCCGGTTGAATTCGGCCAATAAAGCTATGTCCGGTCCATTCCACCCACATACTGCATCCCGGCATTTCGACAATATCGCTGGCTTGCACTTGCTGTAAAAGGTTGGGTTGGCGGGCTGCGCCGTAAAACCGAGATTCTTCGTTTAAGGAATGGTTATGGAGTAAAATTTTGTCCTCCATCGGCAAAAATTCTAAGACTCTGAGCCGATAGGGTTGGTTGAGCGCATACTGGTATGCTTGCTCCAGAAATAGGCTGGTTCCTGCCAGAAATCCGTCCGGGAGCGGTCGCATGCACACGCGAATATGGGCAAAAAATGGCGGATTGTCAATCGCTTGCTCCTGATTGCAAAAGTCGCCTGCCATCCAGCGAACGAGGGTACTAACGTCAGTCGCGTGGGTCATGCAGTTTTCCCATTGAGCGGGGCTAGGGTTCTCTCAGGGATTTATTGTACGCCTTAGCGTCAACGAATTGATGGCGAGTGCGGTCAGCTGGGCCAGATTTTTAGGGCGATCGCAACCATGGCGCTGGCCAGGGAAAGCATAACGGGGACCGACACAACGGCACATTGCTCCGAACAGTGATGCAGTTGGGTTAAGCCGCTGTAGAGGGAAACGATTAGAAACGTGCCGGCCAACAGTCCCGACCCGACCCAAGCGAAGGGACCTAGATGACCCAACCCCGATCCGAGCAATAGTCCAATGCTGATGGGCAATAAGGCCGCTCCAGCCAGAAAAATATCGGCAGACCCATTTTGGCTCCTGCCAAAGGCCAATCGGACCAGAAAGCTGCTGCCCCACAAACTCAAAAACAGGACACCGCCCAACAGGGCTAGCATGCCCCCGGACAACGACAGGCCCAAAATGCTCTGTCCCAATGAACTCAATGCCGCACCGATTAAGGCGACGACCATAAATAGAAACCCCGTCAAGGCGGCTTGATGAGGGGTTAATAGGCTATAGGTTGCCTGCAATTCCACCCCCGGATTGCAGCAGACTTTGGGCAAACCGTGCAGGGCAATCCAACCCAACCGCTTGAACGGCAGGATCTCTTCAACCGCTGAACCGTTGAGACGGTGGAGTTCAGCCAAGGTTTCGTTGACGCGGCGATAGGCTTCGATGTTTTTTTCTTGGCGGAACAGTTTAGCGGCAACTTGTAAATCTTGGATCCCTAAATGGTGTTCTCGCAAATCGAGACGAGCTAAACCCCGAAAATAATAGGCTTTCCCATGATCTGCCGCCAAGGCGATCGCACGGGTATAGTCTTCAATGGCTGCCAGGGAAACGCCTAAGCGCTGGTGAGCACGCCCTTGAAAATAGAGCGCCTGCAAGGTATTCGGTGCGAGGGATAAGATATGACGACAGTCTTCCAGGACGCCGCGATCGTCTCCCATGCCGACTCGGATTTGACATCGTCCCAGGTAGGCGTCGAGGTATTTGGGGTTAAGCGCAATCGAGCGGGTAAAGGCTTCAATGGCCATGGCATAGTCTTCCCGAGTGGCCAAATTGACCCCCTGGATATAGGATTTTTGGAACTCCGGAATGATGGCGTTATCGCTGTTGGCGGACGCCGATTTGTTGTGGTTCCAAGATTCCGCATCAAGGAACGTCTCTTGCAACGGGTTGCTCAGTGTCTTATAGGCTTCGCAAATCCGTCTAAATTCCGCTGCGGCTTCTGGGTTGCCGGGGTTGAAGTCAGGATGATACTGGCGGGAGAGCAAACGGAACGCCCGTTTAATCTCGGTTTGCGTTGCGTTGGGCGATACCCGCAATATACGGTAAGACGCTTGTAAATCCTGCATGAATCGTTGCTTCAGTTGCGGTCAGCAAAATTAAATCTTTTTGAGAAAGACTATTCAGGATTCTAGAATCCTACCCTTGTGACTATACAACCTTAAGATTGTGCCCGAAAGCGGTGGGTTATCGATCGGGTAAGGATTGAATTTATCAATCCTTATGGGTTTATTTGACGATTACTTGTGCCGTGGTTGATCGCCCGAACTCCTCCGGGGCGTATTGAAGATGCACCTCGGCTCCCGGCCAGAGGAAGGTTCCCGGCGTCACGGAGCGCACCAAATAGTGCAGATTGTAAACTCCTGGGTCCAGGCGATCGCCAAAGGCCACAATGCGATCGCGGTGGAGGGTTTGGTAGTTAATCTGCCAGCTTTCATTGAGGGGTTGGAAGTAGGCGGTGGCGGTTTGGAAACGGGTGTCGACGGCTTCAAATCCCGCCGGGAGCGGATCGGTGATTTCCACGCGATCAACCGGGCGATCGGTGATGATTTCTAACCCAATATCGAAGACTTGGGCGGCCTCAACTGTCAACGGCGCTTTGGGGACTGTCAAGCCAAAGGTTTGCAACACTTCAGATTGGTTAGCTGGTCGAACCGTCCGGGTGACGCGCAGGCCATTGAATCGTCCGGGCGGGTTGCCGGGGAGGCGATAGCGAAGTGCCGCCAGGTAGTGTAATTCCCCTTGCCCTGATTTCGTCAGGGTTAAATCTTGTTTTCCGGTTGGCAGGGTTTTGAGGGGGACAGTCAAGGCATAGTTGGGGTTGCGGTACCCGTCAAAGCGGGTTGAACCGAGGGATTGATTGGCCAGTTTGACTTCAGCGGCAAAGCTGGGCGGCGTGGCTTCCCGACGACTGTATTCGGCCAGTGCGCCTAGGGCGGCGGCATTGTCGTAGGTGCTACCCCAGTGGCCGTTGCGGCGGAGATTTAAGAGACTCTGGACTTGGCGATCCAGTAAGTCCCCGCTGGCATTTTGGGCCACAAACAGTTTCAGGGTTTCGGCCTGTTGCACGGCGGGAGATCCCAACCAGCCCCATCCGCGTGGCAGGTTCAAGGTTGCGGTGCGGCCTGTCTCGGCCAGATTTTGCTGGATTTGTTGGGTGAGGGTGGCCGCTTCAGTCTGCCAATCCGGGAAACGGCTGAGGTAGCGGGCCAGTTGGATTTGTTCGACGGAATCCAATTGCGATCGCTGCTCGTAAAGATCCGGCAGAAAGTCGGTGCGCGGATCGCCCAACTCGGCCAAGGCGATTAAGGCATTCAGCCGCAGGCGAACCTTGCAAGGGGTCTCTTTGCAGCCGCCTACCTGGGCCGGATCCGCCAATAAGCGGTTGAGATAGGTGCGCAAGCGCGTCACCCACACCGCATCCGATTTGAGGGCTGCTTCGTTAGGGAAGGCGGTCATCCCTTGGCCAATTGCCAGAGCCGCAACGGGGGTGACGTAGGGGTCGGCGGTTTTCTGCTCCGGCCAAGCCGCCAAGCCGCCATCGGGTCGTTGCAGCTTTTGCAACCGTTCGAGGGCCGCGATCGCCTGTTGGGGCGGGTCGAAGGCGGTAAAGGTTTGGGGGTAGGTCTGGCTGAGACGCTGGAGATGGGCGGTGATCGCCAGTTGACTGGCCGCTGGTTCTAAAAAGGGGAGTTGCTCTTCCTGTAAGACGGCTTGGGCCGGGGCCATAATTTCGGGAATGAGGGTACTGGCCAAGGACACCTCTAGTCCACCCAGATCAGGTACCGTTGCTGGGGGGACGGTTAAGGGAATCTGGACGCGATCACGGGTGGTGCCGGACTCAACCACCTGTTCTGTAATGGTCAAGGGTTTAATGTCGAGAGGCACGGCAAAGGCATCGGACTCGCCCCCTAGTTGGGTTTTGAATTGGACGGTGCTTTGGCCGGGAGCCTTGGCCTCAATGGGAAAGCGGTAGGCTTGGGTGCCGGACTCGACGGGGGTTTGCAGGGTGGCGGCTTTCGTAAAGGCGATCGCAGGCGAGGGGCCTGGGTCCGCCAACGTCCCATTAATGGCCAGGTCGCCCTTTTGCCCGGTGTTGTTGGTCACGCTTAACCCGGCCTCGAAGCGATCGCCGGGACGGGCAAACTGGGGCAGGATGGGATTGGAAATGAGGGGTTTGGAGGTCATGAAGGTGGTTTCGCCATTGCCAAACCGCAGTTGGTCATCGGCAGCAGCCACCATGACGCGCCAGGTGGTGAGGTCGTCTGGCAAGGGGAATGTCACCTGGGCTTTGCCCTCGGCATCGGTCAACACGGACCCGTTGTAATAGGCCAGGGGTTTGAAGTCGGTGCGGATGCGGGTACTGGCAGCCCCGGCGGAAAAGCCGCCACCATAGCCCCAGCCTTTATCCAGGGGCGAGGCCAGGGGGGCCAAAATTACATCGGCGCGGTTGTCGGCGAACCGGGTGGAAATGGGTTGCTCGGCATAAACCATATCGACCAGGTTGGGGATGCGGTAGCCGCTGAGTTGCAACACGGCTTCGTTCACCGCCATGATGGCCAATTGCCCTTTCACCGGGCGATTTTGACCATCTTGCAGGGTCAAGTTGAGGGTCTGGTTGGCTCCAGGCAATAAAAAGCGTCCCGGTTCGGTTCCCCCTGTGGGGGTGACTTGAACCTGGAGCCGTTGGCTGTCCACATTGGTTTTAAAGGGGGCAAACCCGATGCCGACGAGATTTTTGAGGCTACCCGGTTGGGTTTGGGCCAGGGGTTTGCCTTTGCGCACCACCACCGCCTCAATGGCAGCATTGGGCAGCATCTCTGGGGTGACCTGAAATTGAATTTTCGGGGTGCTGCCCTGAACCGTCTGGGTGATTTGGTAGAGCACCTTATGACGCAGAACGGCAAAGTACAGCTCAGCTTCTGGGTAGGGGGACTGAATCAGGGCCGTGGCCGTCTCTCCCGGTTTGTAGCTGGCTTTGTCCAGCTTGACTTCAATGCGTTCATTGCGATAGCGATCGCCCCAAAACACGGGGTTGTCTCCCGATACCCAGAGTTGAGCATCGGTGGCAGCTCGGTCGTCTTGCCCCCCACCGAAATGGGCCCGAATGCGATAACTGCCGGACTCGGTGGCGGTGAGGGACGCTGAAACGGGGTTGGCGGCGGACTGCACTTCAGTTCGAGCAACGGTTTTGTATTCCACCTGATTGTGGGGCGAGCGACTGCCTTCGACCACCTGGGTCACGTTGCTATAGAGAACCTGTTGCAGGTCCAACTGCACTGACTGATTGGAGATCGCCTTGCCGTCCGGGTCTGTAACAATGACTTCAATCGGGATGCCTTGGTTGGCTGTCGCGACAAAGTCGGTCTTGAGACCAATGAGGCGATCGCTGGGCAGGGCGGTCAACGTTTGGGAGTCAGACACGGCCAGGTTTGAGACATCGGCCACCTGCACATCTACCCGATAGGTCATGGGGTAGGGCAAATCCGAGGCAATTTTAACCTCCGTTTGGCTGCGGCCTTGGGAATCTAGGGACTGGCTGGTTTGTAACACATCGGTGGGGACTTCCGGGCGTTCCTCCGGCCAGGTCCAACGTCGGCCAAAGGTGAAAGTGTCCCACCCTTGGGGCGTAAAGTCCACGGGCTTGCGCGTGACGTAAACGTTGACCTTGCCGCCTTCTACAGGCGGTCCAAAGAGATAGTTGCTCTGGGCCGTGGCGGCGATGGTTTGATTCAACGTGGCAAATTTTGGGGGGAGGGAGAGATCCACCTTAAAGTTGGGCGGTTTAAACTCGGCCACGCGGAACTCGCCGCTAATTTCGCGATCGCCCTCGCCTTTGGCCCGCAGGGTGTAGTACCCCAAGGGTTGATCGACAACTAAAGGAACTTCCAGGGAAAAGGTGCCAAATCCATTGGTCTGTTGTGTGCCTAAATCGGTGGTTTTGCCATTGGGGCCTTCCAGGGTCACGGTATAGCGGGCATTTTTGTCGGGACGGATCTCGCCCTCTTGGAGGTAGTAAGCCACGCCCGTAAACCAGCCTTTTTCATTGGGTTGGTAGAGTTGGCGATCGCTAAAAATGGTCCCTCGCGATTCGGGTTTGCCGCCATTCCAGCCCAGATCGGTGCCGTAGTCGTAGGCTCCGCTGTACTCCAAAATGCGGGTGAAGGCCCAGTCTGCCCCCTCCCGCGCCACAATCAGCAGTTGCGGTGGTTGGGCCAGGGTCCGGTTGTTGGGGGGTAAGCAGCCTTGAATGGCGGTTCGATCAAACCGCACCATGCCCGTGGGGTCGGCGGTGGCGGTGGCACAGGGTGTGGGCTGCGATCGCCCTGTGCTCTCCAGCTTGGACTCGTATACCGTCACGGTGACACCCCCGGCAGCGGAGCCGTCATCCAAATGATGGACCCGTACGAACCCGCCATCGGGGAACCACTGGCCAAAGACGCCCAAGTTGGTCAATTGCACCAACCCATAAAAGCTTGGCTCGCGCCATTGGGATTTGCCGTTCTCGGTGTAGCGGTTGGTGCGGGCACTCACTCCATAGGCCAGCATCCCCGTGGGTCCGCCCAGTTGATCGCGCAGGGGCACCGTAATTTCAGCGGTTTCGTTGGACTTGGGCTGGGGAATCGGGTAGGCGGTCCAAGTGGCAGGAGCGGGCAACCAATCGTTGGCATCCTCGTTGGGATAGGCAGACTCTTTGTAAACCAAAGCTTCGGGCTGGATGACGCGATAGGCGGCTTTATAGGTGGCGTCGGGTAAATTGACTGCCGATAGATTCAGTTGCAAGTCTTTTCCAGTGGGGAAAATATGCAGCCCGGTGGGTGCCCATAGGTCCGGGGCAACGGTTCCGGTTTGGTAGGGAACGGTCAGGGGTTTTTCCAGGGTTTGACCGAATTGGTCCTTCAGCTCCGGCCCAAGGGTCAGGGTGTAGGCGGTATTCGGTTCAAAGGCCCAAGGATTCAGGGCAATGGTGCGATCGCCGTCGTAGGTTTGGACCAGGTGGTCGGGGTCTTTGGGGGCTGGACTCACGCTGAGGGCTTTGCGGACGGATTGGGCCACTAAACCGTTATTAAAATTCAAAATGGCGCGTCCTTGGGTAAAGCGTCCGTAGGCTCCCCCGGCATCGGGTTGGCCCACATAGTCCATTTTTTGGAAGGCCAAGGGACCGTAGGTTTTGATCCGGCTGGCAAAGACGGTCTCGCTGGCTAAATTACCGTGGGCGGGGCGGATTCCGGTTTCAAATTCCAGGCGATGGGGTTGGCCTTTGGCCAGGGTGCTCTGGGGGGTGAGGACATACACCCACTGGCGGGCTGAGGGGTCGAAGGTGGTTTGCGGGGTGTCGGTTTCAGTGGGGTCGGCTTTTGGCTCTTCTAAGGTTGCCGTGAGCGCGATGGGTGATTCGGAGCCGTCGGGCAACAGTTTGGCGTGCGATCGCAGGGAGTCCAGATCCAGTTCGACGTTGGAGGTCACCTTAAGCGTGGGTTTGAGGTCGATGGGGTCGGCATTGTCGAGGGATTGTTTGGGGTCGCTGAGTCCCGGCAGGTTGGTGAGTTGGATGGTTGGGGTGTTGAAGGTCCAAGCGAGGTCTTGGGCGAGGCGATGGGTTTGCAGATCCCCTAAGCCCGCTTTGAGGGTGACTTGGATGCGGGTGGCTTGGGGCAAGGCTTGTTCAGGTTCAAACCCGACCATGCGCGGGGTCAGAAAGCGAAAGTGGCCGGGGAGCGCTGGTGCAATCTGGAATTTTTCCAGCAAGGCTTGTTGGTCGGGGCTGTCCAAGGCTTCCAGGGGAATCAGCGGCCCTTTGAACCGGATGCGAATTTGGGCGAGGGGGGTGGCGGGTCCGGTGGGACTGATGTGCTCAATCCAGTCCGGGAGAGTGGGGGTTGGCAAGGGAGCCACGTCGGCCAAGGGCACGGCGGGGACCAACGGTTTGAACTGGCAACTGGGCAACCACAGGGTCAAGCACAAAGAAATGCCAAACCACAGGGCGATCGCGACAAAACTGCGTAGGGGGCGCATGATGCATATCCTCACACCTCCTACTGTCATAGCGAATACGATTCATAGTCCTGTGGGATTCCACATAATTCTTCATTTCAAGACTTCAGTCGTAACCGTTCCCCCCTCAATTGCTTGAATCATCGCGTCGTTCTCAAACTTCTCGCACCAAAGCGATCAACGGCTGGATACCCAATCCGAACAAACCATGTCTGAGCATCCGGCAATCGCGCTAAGAGGTGTTTCGATGCGGTCAGCAACTCATCCGCAACCTCAAAAGCTCCGGTTTCAATATCGATCGCGACAATCTTGCCATGATTATCTGCTTCGACTTGTGGACGCACCCTAGACTCATAAATCTCGTCGCCGAGCTTGGCAAATTCTTCCTTGCTATATCGGGGTTGTCGAACTACCATCACTTTGACCTCGCTGCAAATTGCCCTTTTCATTTTAGTAGATCACTGAATTCGGTGCTTGCGTTGGGTTTCGCTATTGTTTGTAATTTCAAATTTAATTTACTTAGGATGAAATGTGAATGTTCCATCTTTATTTTACACTCGAAATTTTCTGCTTCTTTCAGCATCACACAACTCGATCTGAAGCTGAGTTTGGATATCCTTGCTTCTATATCGCGCTTGGGTTTTATCATTTGATAAAGACGGATAAAACCAGCCCACTCTAATTTGAGTGCGATCGCCTCTCGGTATATGCCCAATTTGTCGGTATCAGCACCCAGTTTGTTGAGGGAATTGGCTTCGCGATTGCGATCGCGATCTCGCGTTTAATCAGAAGGGATTGTTTGGAGTAGGCGATCGCCCTTGGCATAGCCTTAGGGAATCGTTATATGAATTCAACTTGTCCTTTATGTCCATCCGCCGAAGAGCAAGTGCGATCGCAGTGCTGACATTTTCATCCAGGTGAAAGCGAATCCGATCCATTGTTGGGCTTGAGGACTGCTAATTTTTGTTGTAGGGGAGAGGTGTTGTTTTTACGAAATTCTTCGGCAAAGGCTTTTGCTTCGGCAATACTTTGCTCGATTTCGGTTGGATGGTCGTAGTAGTAAGACAGCGCTGCGTAGAGGGCTGCTAGGGAGACATCATATTCTTGGGAAATTTGATCCAGGGATTGCCCCATTTTCAGGTGCATGACTGCAATATCTGCCACGGTGATCCGACGTCCGCTGATCCGTGGCTTACCGCCTCGCACGCCTGGGGTGATCTCAATATGTTGTTTTACGGTACTGACCATAAGGTTAAACTTGGGTACGGTCGTTTTGAGTCTAGCTTAAAAAGGCTGGCAATTTCGGCGATCGCCTTTCTCTATGTACCTAATTTGTCGGT
>JBAVRC010000709.1:0-1519 GCA_049694615.1 Thermosynechococcaceae cyanobacterium
CCAGGTGGTGTCTTTGTCTCCGGCTATGGCTATCGACCCTCGACGCAAACCTTTCATCATGGCGTCGATATTTCAACGAGAAGTGATTCTAATCCAGGTGCTGCTATTGTTTCAGCCGATGATGGCACCGTGGCCTTAACCCCAGATTATTTCGGTGGGTGTTACAACTATGGACATCGCATTGAAATTAGGCATCCCGGTCGGGGTTTAGTCACGACCTATAACCATCTCGCTTCACGTAGCGTATTGGTGGGTCAGAAGGTGAATCGCGGTCAAAAGATTGCTGTAGAAGGCTCCACCTCCTGCGGCATGATTACCCACCTGCACTATGAAATTCAGACGGGGATCGGTCTGCGAAATGGAGACTTCAACCCACTGAAAATTGCCCATGAACCCCCTATCCGGTGAATTTTATGCGAACTCGATACTGTATTGCCGTAACATTGGCCTTTGTACTTTCCTTGATGCCGATGGCATGGCGTCCTGTGATCGCGGCAATGCCAGCCGACATCCAAGCCTGTCTCAAGCCAGCCGACTATATGAGTACCCCTTCGCAATATCGCGAAATTACCAGAATGAAGTCAGGCTCCACACTGCTGTACTATTTGCATGTTTTCTATAAGGGCGATACCTTACCAAGCAATCAAACTTTGATCGCGGTCAAGGACGGTCGTTGTAAAACGCTGACACCAGATACCAATCCTCTGATTACCCTTTCCAAGTATGTATCTCGTGATATTGCGTTTGTCTTAACTGAGAAAAAATGGCGATCATTGATACAAATTCCTGCGGGTCTTGAACTCGCCAAATCCTTTGGCAAGGTGAAACCCAAGTTAGTCCAGAATGAAATGGGCGAAGCGCTTGACAGCCCTCAATTACCGCCAGAAGATATTGCGGCCCTCAGAAAACTTGGATTTGTGGTGAGGTAGCCATGCGAATCCTATCCATTCTGGTGGGTTTATGGTTGACGCTCTTGTTGTATTGTGCTCCAGCATTGGCTTACGTGACTCCGCTTGAAACCTCAGTTTCCAATTACCTGGCGCAATTCGAGGATCCGTTTGTTCTGAAGGGCGGCTGGATGTTGGATGACACCCGACTTATTGCGATCTATCGGAGCATAAAAACCTATCGGATTTCACTTGAACGAATTATCGGATATGACCCATTCGGGATGCCGCAAAAAGTGCCTTTGGATAAGGTTGATTTCGAGATCGAGACGCATCGGTTTGTGACCCGTGGGGATTTTCTATGTACCGATGCCAATCGCGTCAAGAATTTGGTGGTGTTGATCGATGCAGATAAACCGTTCAAGTCCTGGACCGTGGAACAGGACAAACTGCGAATGCTCTCTAATTCCGCCGAAGGGATTTTCTGTGCATCGGATGATCACGAATAGTGAGGTTTAGTTATGTTTAAAGACTATGAAATTGCCAACTTTATCATGGCTTCTATCCTTTCAGCTCATCTGCTGGGGAGATGGAACTGGGCCGTTCAGATGGCGGGGTGGCCTGCGTCGCTG
>JBAVRC010000710.1:0-1859 GCA_049694615.1 Thermosynechococcaceae cyanobacterium
CGGGATACCCTCAACATTGGTCGCGACCCCACCAACGACATGGTGATTAATCACCCAGCGGCCTCCCGCTACCATGCCCAAATTAAGTTGCAACAGGGTCGCTACACCCTCTACGACCTCAATTCCACCAATGGTACCTTCATCAATGGCGATTTAGTGGTGGGAAGTCATCCCTTAACACCGGGAGATGCGATCCGAATCGGTCCCAGTCAACTGGTCTTCAATACCGACGAAACCATTGTCAAAACCAACGAAGAGGGCAATCTGCGCCTGGATGCGCTGCACCTCAAAAAGGTGGTGGGCAAGGGTCTGAATTTGCTCAACGATCTATCCCTCTCCATTCAACCCCGCGAGTTTGTGGCGATCGCCGGGGTAAGTGGCGGCGGTAAATCCACCTTGCTGGATGCCCTGAGCGGGTTCCGTCCGGCCACTAGCGGCATGGTCTATGTCAATGGCATTGACCTTTACAAAAACTTCAATGCCTACCGCACGGAAATTGGCTATGTCCCCCAAAAGGACATTGTTCACATGGAATTAACGGTGGAAGATGCCCTACAATTTGCGGCTAAACTGCGGATGCCCGTTGACACCACCAATGCTGAACGCCATGAGCGGGTGGAAGAAGTGTTGCGGGAGTTAGGGTTAACCCACCGCCGAGATGTTCCGATTAAATCCCTCAGTGGCGGTCAACTGAAACGGGTCTCCATCGGGGTGGAATTGCTGACCAAACCCAGCCTCTTTTTTCTGGACGAAGCCACCTCGGGTCTGGATCCGGGGATGGAAACGGAACTCATGCAACTGTTGCGGGAATTAGCCGACCAAGGCCGCACGATTTTACTCATCACCCATGCCACTGAAAATGTGATGTTGTGCGATCAGGTCGTATTTATGGCTCGTGGCGGCAATATCGCCTTTTTCGGTCCCCCCCAAGATGCCCTGAAATATTTTGGCGTACAGCGTTTTAACGAAATCTATCGCAAAGTCGAAAACGAGCGATCGCCCGAAGAATGGCAAGCCGAGTATGTGCGATCGCCTTTTTTCCAAAAATATGTCACCGCCCGTCAGCAATCCCTGAACTTAGAAAACACCGGACGCGGTAGCCAAAAACGCCTGCGCCAAGTGCAGCCGGGAGCGCAGGTTAAACGCGCCTCTAGCCTGCGACAGTTTCTGGTGTTATCCCAACGCAATCTCGCGATTTTGTTGCGTGATCGCCTGAGTCTTGTCTTGATGTTGGCCGTTGCGCCGCTCTTAGGTTTGTTGGACTTTTCTGCATGGCCCCGCACCCTGCTGGACCTTAAAGAAGGTAATCCGAGCTTAGCGGTATCCATGTTATTTACGTCAATTCTGATTGCCGTGATGGTGGGTAGCTTGGCCACCATGCGCGAAATCGTCAAAGAAATTGAGATTTTTCGCCGAGAGCGCATGATCGGGTTGCGGATTGCCCCCTATATCTTTTCCAAAGTCTGGGTCGCCGTGTTGCTCTCGGTGTACCAGGCCATTATTTTTGTGTTGTTCAAGTCCTTAGCCGTGGATTTGCCCCGCACGCCCTACTTCATTGGCGGCATGTTCCTGACCCTCTTTTTGGCCACCCTAGGCGGCATGATGATGGGACTGTTGGGATCGGCAGTGTCTCCCAATCAAAGCGTCGCTCCCATGATTGTGTTGCTGCTGCTGATTCCCCAGATTTTATTCGGCGGCGGTGTGTTGCCCGTGGAAACTTTTGGTCCGCCTGGAAAAATCTTGAATAATTTAGCGCTGACCAAATGGCCCTTTGAAACCCTCGTTACCCTGACTGGGTTCGGGAAAGATGTGGCCAGCGATAAGTGCTGGGCGTTACCCAAAGATTAACGGGATGAACT
>JBAVRC010000711.1:0-4397 GCA_049694615.1 Thermosynechococcaceae cyanobacterium
CTACCATCAGTCAATTATCTTCAGATGAACTTACTGCCTTCCGAGCTTGGTTTGCAGAGTTCGATGCTGAGGTGTGGGATCAACAATTTGAAGAAGATGTCGCAGCGGGCCGGCTTAATCGATTGGCAGAACGAGCACGGCAACATTTACGAGAAGGACGTTGTACCGATTTGTGAGATATCGAGCAACTCCTGACTTCTGGTATCACTATCGACAATTACCAAATGAAATTCAAAGTCTAGCTGATCGATGCTATGACTTACTTAAACAAGATTCTCGTTACCCATCACTGCATTTCAAGAAGGTAGGACAGTTTTGGTCCGTACGGATTGGAATTCATTATCGCGCTTTGGCAATAGAGGAAAATGATGATATTGCATGGTTTTGGATTGGAACGCATGCAGAATATGACCGATTATTACGAGGTGGATAGCCTCAGTGAACAAGCACATGTTCACGGAACGGCAGCAGATGTTATCGGTTATGATGCAAACATGATCGCCGTCCGGTAACACGACAGCCGTTCGATGTGGTGCCATTTCCATTTAGAGATAGAACGGCAACAAAAAAAGATCCGCCTTAGTGTTGTCTGCGGAGTCGTTAAAGGCACGTCCCCAAACGGATCAGTGTTAGCCCATGAGTACAAATCTCTTTCTGATTGTCGATATGGTGACGGTCCTGGGTGCGGCGGCGGTGGGCGGATATGCCGCGAGTCGTCTGGGGCAACCCGTGTTGTTGGGATATTTGTTGGCGGGTTTGGCGGTGGGACCGTCGGGGTTCAAGTTTATTCATTCGGCAGACGAAATTGAGGTGCTGGCCAAAATGGGGGTGGCCTTGCTGTTGTTTGCCCTAGGGGTTGAGTTTTCTTTGGGGGATTTGCTGAAGGTGCGGCGTATTGCCTTGGGGGGTGGGCCGTTGCAAATTGCCTTGACGATGGTGTTGGCGGGCGGGGCGGCCTACGGGTTGGGGGCAGTCAATAGCTGGCCTGCCGCTGTTTTCTTGGGTGCGACCCTTTCGTTGTCGTCCACGGCGTTGGTGCTCAAAAGTCTGATTGAACGCAATGAGGTCCAAACAGCCCATGGACAGGCCATGCTGGGCATGTTGATTGTTCAAGATATTGGGCTGGGGTTTATGTTGGCGGTATTGCCCACACTTACAGAGTCGGGGGGGAATTTAGCCCAGAGTTTGTTGCTAGCGTTGGGGAAAGCCACGCTGTTTTTTGCGGGGTCGGCGATCGCCGGACTCTACGTCATTCCCACGGCCATGAAGCAGATTGCCCGCACGGGGTCTCAGGAGTTGTTTGTGTTGACGGTGGTGGCGTTGTGTTTGGGGGTGGCGCTGCTGACGGAAACCTTGGGGTTAGGGGTAGAAATGGGGGCATTTGTGGCGGGGTTGATGGTGTCCCAGGTGGAATATTCCGACCAAGCCCTCCATAGTATTTTGCCGATGCGAGATGTGTTTGCCACGTTGTTTTTTGCCTCGATTGGCATGTTGATTGATCCCGTGTTTTTGCTGGGTCATGCCGGAACCTTGATGGGGCTAGTGGCGGTGGTGATGGTGGGGAAGGCGCTGATTACAACACCGATTGTGGCCTTATTTGGCTATCCCCTGAAAACGGCATTAACGGTGGGGATTGGCATTAACCAGATTGGGGAATTTTCCTTTGTGTTGGCGGGGGTGGCGAAGGATTTGGGGTTGTTTCCCAGTCAGTTGTATGGCTTAACGGTGGGGACAACGGCGATTACCCTGATGTTGACCCCGTTTGTGTTGCGATTTTCCCCAGTGTTATTTCAATGGCTGGAAACGTTACCAAGGTTGGGGCGATGGCTGCGGGCGGGACAATATCCGAAGGCGTCTTTTATGCCGGATCTGGTGTCGGATCATTGTGTGGTGGCGGGCTATGGCCGAGTGGGGGAAACCCTGGTGCGGTTGCTGCGATCGCACGGTTATCGCGTGGTCGTGATTGACAATGATGAGGCGACGTTGCAAGTATTGCGGGAGCGAAAGATCCCCTATGTCTATGGGGATGCGTCGAGTGAGTTGGTGTTACAAAAGGCGCGGGTGAAGCAGGCGTTGGCTTTGGCGATCGCCCTACCGGATCCGGTGGCGACGCGGTTAACGTTGAAGCGGGCGAAAAGTTTAGCACCGCAGTTAGATATGACGGTGCGTGCCCATGCCAATCAAGAAATTGATGTGTTGTATCAATTGGGGGCGAAGGAGGTGGTGCAACCGGAGTTTGAGGCGGCCCTGGAGATGGGAACCCATGTGTTGTTGAATTTGGGGGGTCCGGTGTCGGAGGTGTTGCAAAGTGTGCAGGGCTATCGGTCGGGGCGGTATCGGGATATTGTGCCGGAGGGGTTTGAGATGATTGGGTCGCCGAATTTGAGTGCGGCGATCGAGGGGTTGGATGGACATTGGTATCCGGTGATGGAGTCTTGCGGGTTGGTGGGACAGACGATCGCAGGGGCTAATATTCGGCAACAGACGGGGGCGACGGTGATGGCGATTCGGCGGGGGCGACAGTTGTTGCGCTATCCTGATCCGCAAACAGTTTTGGCAGCGGGCGATCGGTTGTTGGTGGTGGGGGATACACAGGAGCAGTTGGCGTTTGGGCAGCTTTTAGGACGGGGTTAGTCGGTCTAATTCCATCTTCAATATGTGGAAGTATGCTGTTATTAAGCTGTGTAACTTATAGTTAGACTTCATACAAAAATAAGTAGATATAGGAGGTGTTTTGAACCAACATTTTATACAGAAATCTTGGCTAAAACAGTTCAAGTCGTCTGATGGAAAAGTTGAAGTTGTAGTAACAGCATCAATGGAGTCACTTCAGCGCAAACCAAAAGAAATTGCTGCTGAACAGAATTTTCAGGATGTAGATCAGGAGAATGAAGATAAGCAGGTAGAGTCAAAGGCAATTAGCGTTCTACATAACCTTAAAAAGGGATTAACTCAAGTTCCAAATGACAGTCGTGGCATATTGGAAGAGTGGGTAGCGTTGCACTTAGCTAGGAGCTTACGAAGTCGTGAGTCAATTCTGAATTTGTCGGTGTCATACAGTAAAGCACGTTCTAGTTTCGTATCTGCTGACCTTGCTGACGTTAAAACTTTCGATGAAGTCTGGGTATATCGTTCTAAAAAAAATGACGAGCCATTAATCCTTAGTGATAATCCGATTGTCTTTCTACAAGATATATCCCTTATTTTTCCCTTCTCGCCATATGTCTTTGTAATGTTTACAAAGCAAGATCCTCGATTAGCTGTTATCGAAGAGCGAACTTGGCCTCAGCTAATCAATGAGATGAGCTTCGCCAATGCTACAACTGAAGTCTATGGAAATCCAGATACTAGGCCACCGTGGAATATTATTCGTGAGAGGGCATGTAAAAACGTACTTATTGAAATTCGTGAAAAACAAGTTCGAGTAAGACAAAAATAACATTGCTAAGCGGTCTAACAAGCGGCTGTACTCGGAACGGATCGTTACTCAATCGGTTATGATGTAAACTTGGTCGCCGTCCGGTAAGCCGCAGGCCGTTATGCGTGTTATGCCGCTGGCTAACAGTCTAACTCCAGAAGCACAGGGGGATTATAACTGTTAGAATCTGTATAATTCCTGAACTTCTGAGTATTATGCCAATTGGCGGCAGTATAATACCGAGGTAAGCGTAGTTAGACTGCTAGCAAGCGGGACAATAAATAGTTAGATGTCAAAGAAAATTTTAAATGGCAGTACCTGATTATCAAAGCTTGATGCTACCTCTTCTCAAGTTTGCAGCAGAAAGTCAAGATGAGATTTCTACTAATGAGGCTGTCGAAGTTCTGGCTAAGAAATTAAATCTGACAGAAGAAGACCTTCGAGAAATGCTTCCAAGCGGAACTCAATTTACTTTTGCTAATAGAGTTGGCTGGGCATCCACATATATGAAAAAAGCTGGACTGCTCGAAGCTACTCGAAGAGGTTATTATCAGATAACTGCACGCGGTCATGAACTTCTTAAGAAACAACCAAAAACTATTAACGTAAAGCTTCTGAAAGAGTATCCTAAATTTCTTGAGTTCCAACAGCTTAAAGGAACAAGAAATAGTTATAAAAATAGTAACCTAAAAGTAACATCTGATATTTCAATAGCAACTCCATTAGAGGCTTTAGAAGCTGCGCATGAAAATCTTCGAGATGAGCTAGCGGATGAACTTCTTTCTAAGCTTAAGAAAACTTCGCCAGCATTTTTTGAGCAGGTTGTAGTAGAGCTGCTGGTCACAATAGGTTATGGAGGCTCACGCTCTGATGCTGGAAAAGCAATTGGAAAAAGTGGTGACGGTGGTATAGATGGCATAATCAAAGAGGATAAATTGGGTATGCGTTTAAGCCGGGACAACATGTATAGTAAGCTTTT
>JBAVRC010000712.1:0-4965 GCA_049694615.1 Thermosynechococcaceae cyanobacterium
GCCGATGACATGACCGTTGGCATCTACCACGACGCCTGCATCTGAGGTGGCCACGTCAATGGTTTTAGCCTCCCTGGCGATCGCCACCCGGATGGGAATTGGCGGCAGATTTTTGGCGGGTTGCGGAGCCGTTGCCTTGGCGAGTCTGGGTTCAGCAGGGGGGGCCGGTTGCGGGGAGGATTTTTGCAGCGGTTTTTGCGCGGGGGAGGCGGGCGCTTTGGCTGCTGTGGGCCGGTTGGGTTGCGGACGGGTTGTCTGGGACGATAATGACGTAAGGGTTTGACTGGGCAGTGTGAGTTGATGGGCCGTTGAGAGCTCATGCTCAGAAAAAAGATGGGACAGGGAAGGTGGGGGAGCTGCCACCACGGACGCGGTTGGAGCGGCGGTCCGTAGCGTAGCCGAACCCAGTAAAAAGGGTAAGCAAAGGGGCACAATGTGCCAGATACGAAGGGACCGAACTACTGATTTGACAGCCTGTTGCATGGGAAAAAGTGGGGCGAAAGGGAGCAAAGGGATCGGGGAGTAGGTTTTATGTATTGTAAGTGCTTTAGAAAAATTAACCTGGATGTACACGATACCGCATCCCTCCCTAGGGTTCCCAGGATGGGGTCGGATGTAATGGCAATCGATTCTAGATTGGGGAGCCATTGACCCTTGTTATCGCCAAGTCCATTGCAAGCGCAAGCTCTAGCCGGACTGCAACGGTATTGGGGCTATCGTCAGTTTCGCCCATTGCAGGGCGAGATTGTGGCGGCCCTGCTGCAACAGCAAGATGTCTTAGCCCTGCTGCCCACAGGCGCAGGTAAATCTCTGTGTTTTCAGCTTCCGGCCCTACTGCAACCGGGGCTCTCTCTGGTCGTGTCTCCCTTGGTTGCTTTAATGGAAAATCAGGTCGAGGCACTACAGGCTAAACAAGTTCCAGCCGCTCTATTTCATAGTGAGCAACCCCGCGAACACCGTCAGTCCACCCTCCGCCAACTCGAAGCAGGGCAACTGAAATTACTTTACTTATCTCCCGAATCGCTTCTGAGTCCAGCGATTTGGCCCCGATTGGAGCAGGTGGCGGCCAATATCCAAAGTCTGGTGGTGGACGAGGCCCATTGCATTACCCAATGGGGCAGCAATTTTAGACCCGTCTACCGCCGCTTGGGCACGATTCGGTCTGCCCTCAAGGGGCATCCAGGTCCTATGGCGATCGCCGCTTTTACTGCAACCGCCGATGTGACCACCCAGCAAGATATCCAGAAGGTCCTGGGCCTCCAAAATCCCCAAATCTTTCGGAGTAGCCCCTACCGCAAAAATCTATTTCTGCGCATCGAACGGGTTTGTACGCTCGCTAGCCGCCGCGATCGCCTTCGTACGTTCCTCCGCGCCCAAGGCCAAACCACAGGCTTGGTCTACACCCGCAGCCGTCGCGACAGCGAAGAAATGGCGGCTTGGCTACAACAACAGGGCTATCGCACCGCCGCCTATCACGCTGGACTCAGTGCCCCAGAACGCCGTCGCATTGAACAACAATGGCTCTCGGGTCAACTGCCCTTTGTGCTTTGCACCTCTGCCTTTGGCATGGGGGTGGATAAACCGGATGTGCGCTGGGTCTGCCATTTTCATCCGCCTCTGAGCCTGTCCGAGTATTTGCAAGAAATTGGTCGTGCCGGACGGGATGGGAACTCGGCCCAAACTTTGCTACTGGCCAGCGAACCAACGGGACTGCTGGACCCCACGGACAAACAACGCCAAAACGGGTTTATGGAAAAACTGCGATCGCAGACTCAACTGGCCCACCGTTTAGCCCAAACCTTACCCCAAGAAGGAAATTTGCCCGACCTGTTGCAGCGCAACCCCCAGGCGGAACTGGCGCTGGCTGTTTTGCACCAGCAGGGCCAACTGCGGTGGGTTGATCCCTTCCGGTATCGGTTGATCGCTCAGCCTGCCATCCGCGATCGCCAAAAGGCTACCGATCCCACAACGGTCATTGCTGCTTATTTCGCCACTCGTCGCTGTCGATGGCAGTTTTTGTTGGACGCATTCGGATTTATGCGAGAAGCCCAGGGATTGGTTTGCGGACACTGCGATCGCTGTTGCAAACGTCCATCGGCCGCACCGTAAAGCCATGCCCGTAGGCCATTTGAGCGCAGTCTGGCCAACGGGATCAATGTTCTCCCTAAGCCGCTTCGATTTGAGGGGCCTTCTACGATATGATCATGGGGTCATTACAGGCTGACTGGTTGAGTTAGTTATAAAAAAGAGGATAGGACGCAGTGATTAGAGTAGCGATCAACGGGTTTGGACGCATTGGACGTAACTTCATGCGATGCTGGCTGCTGCGACCCAGCAGCAACATTGAGATCGTTGCTATTAATGACACCTCAGACCCAAAAACCAACGCCCATTTGCTCCGATACGATTCCATGCTGGGCGTCCTTAAGGCGGATATCAGCGCGGATGACAATTCCATTACCGCCAACGGCCATGTGGTGAAATGCGTTTCGGATCGCAACCCGGAAAATTTACCTTGGCGCGATTGGAATGTCGATCTCATTATTGAATCGACTGGGGTGTTTCTGACCAAAGAAGGGGCTGGCAAGCATGTCAATGCCGGTGCTAAGAAGGTTCTCATTACAGCGCCCGGAAAAGGATCCGTTCCCATGTACGTCGTTGGTGTCAACCATACCAATTACGACCCTAGCGAGGTCATTATTAGCAATGCGAGTTGCACCACCAACTGCTTAGCACCCATCGTGAAGGTGCTGCATCAAGAATTTGGCATCATTCAAGGGATGATGACCACCACCCACAGCTATACCGGCGACCAACGCATTCTAGATGCCAGCCACCGCGACCTGCGTCGTGCTCGGGCTGCTGCCGTTAATATTGTGCCGACCTCCACAGGGGCTGCCAAAGCCGTCGGTCTGGTTATTCCTGAGCTGGCTGGCAAGTTGAACGGGATTGCATTGCGCGTCCCCACCCCGAACGTGTCGGTTGTAGACTTTGTGGCCCAAGTCGAAAAACCCACCATTGCCGAGCAAGTGAACCAAGCCCTCAAAACAGCGGCAGAGGGGTCCATGAGCGGCATTATTCACTATAGCGACATTGAACTGGTCTCCAGTGACTATCGCGGTCATGATGCGTCTTCCATTGTGGATGCAGCGTTAACCATGGTGATGGGCGGCAATATGGTGAAAGTTGTGGCTTGGTACGACAACGAATGGGGCTACAGCCAACGGGTGCTAGACTTGGCTGAACATGTTGCAGCCACTTGGCCTGCTGCATAGCGTTCAGCTAGCGATTAATTGCCTGAGTGCAAGAACCTCAATCACGTCATGGCTTATTGATGTCGGACTAAAAAGGTCCACACAAAAGTCATGGCGTCTTGTTTTTGATGGGAGGACCACCCAAGTGTGGTTCTAGAGCGGGCCTAAATGGTTTCTAGCCAATCGTAGATTCGACTGAGTTGTTCAATGGTAATCAGCCCATATTGCCACAACACGATCGGTAAAGGCCCAGGATCTTGATCTAAATGACGCAGCGCTAAATTAATCGAATCGCTTGATAACAGCAATTCATCTTTGAGAAACCTTAAAAGTCTATTTTGCGTTGAAGCGCCCATACAGCCCCCCTATCCCCTCGTCATAAATTTAAGTGTGCGGGGATATCCTGAGACTCAGTCTCCCCAGAAGATGAATTTTGCCTGAGACCCTTAAGAACTTGGCTCTTAAACCACAAGCCCGCTGTCCTGCCTATACACGGATTCAACTGAACCCGTTTGCTTGCAAGGTAAAAAAGCTATGTTTACATGGTTTAACAGATCTTCGGCAAACAAAGCATCCATATAAATACGGAAATTTGCCAATCCTCACACTTAAAGCCTTGACTTGTCTTTCAAGGGGCGAAATAGGCTCGCCTTGGAAATGCTAGGGATGCTAAAGGATTTAACCGATAGCACTTGCTCTCTAGCATTAGCTAAAAGATAAGCTAAGATTCTCATTTCTTGAGCATTCTTAAGAGTTACTTCGGATGCTTGAAGCAGATTTGGTGAAATCAGACCCCATCACCCTTATGCTTCTCAAGAATGCAGGTATGCAAATTTATCACGCTCAACTCCGCTGACCTGGTTCCTTAAGTAAATCTTTATAAAGATCGCTGTCTCTGGACGGGGTATAAGTCTAGCGAACGTCTACAATGGCCTGACCGATAACACTCCATCCATTCAGCCTTACCCGACGCATCCCAAATAAAAATGAAGCAGAAGCCATCGCGATCTTCAGATTTTGCACTAGGATTGCCATAGGGATTAAAACGATTTGATCGCAACGAGTGAAGTAGTTGTGACCAGTGCGCTGCTTTGGCTAAATCAGTTACAAAAGGTAGACCGGGATCAGGTGGGGAACCAAATCCTGGATCTGCAACGACTTTGGCAGGCTAATTATCCTGTAAGCCTTGGTTTTATCGTCCCAGATGGAGCGATGCAGCTTTTTTGGGAAAAAATCAACTGGAATAGTGAAATCCTCAAGGATTTTCCCTATTTAAGCTTGAATTTTTCATTTTCCCAGGCGGCCCAGATCCAGTTTCTGGCCCAGGCACTGCAGCAAGGGATTCTGAATACCCCCTTCGACACGGATTGGACAGCCGACTGGGATGCTGTTATTCCCCAGCATTGGGATGGACAGGCTTTAATGCTAACGCCCTATGTTTGGACCACTCAGGATGGCGTAGCCAGTTCATCTCCTGTCTCGGAAATGTTGTGCTTAATGCCTCTGGTGTGCGATTTGCAACGCGATCAGTTTGTATTGAGTCTGAAAACGCTATGGGCTAATTTATTCCAAGCGCATCGTCTTTATGTTTTGCAGCATTTAGGATTGCGACCGGAGCAGATTCATCTCAGCGTTTTGGTCCAATCTTTGCCTGCGGTGCAAGGATCGGGATGGCTGCAACTGGGCGATCGCCATCTGGTCCTAGAAGCGG
>JBAVRC010000713.1:0-4384 GCA_049694615.1 Thermosynechococcaceae cyanobacterium
GTGCAAGGTCTATCGCTTGTTATCCAAACAGTAATGCCTCCACAGATCTTTTAGCGGGAGGACTGGGGCGCTTTTGGCGTATGGAGCAAATAAATCACCCGATCTTCCGGTTGCCAATCCTCGTCAGCTTGAGCAATGCGGAGACGATCTTGGCGCACAATTAATACGGGAATGAGTTTGCCAATCTTGGCTAAAGCACTCAAATGGGTGCATTGACGCTCAAATCGTTCTGAACCTGCTTCCAGAGTTGTTTCGCCAATTTTGACGGTTTTGGCGGTAAAGTACTCGGCCCAGTCTTTGATCGACAATTGCGATGAAAAGGCTCGCATCACATCGGGTGCCGACAACTTCTCAGCAGGGACTTGCAAGGACGAATTACTGGGTGCATTAAGCGAGGCTGCCAAGACGCGAGGGGGATGAAATTCTTCCAATACCCGCTGAGCTAAGACCGAGTTAACTTCGGGATTACTGGTTACGGCGAGGAACGATCCCACCGTGGCGACTCCTGCTTCGCTGAGAGCTTCCATATCTAAAGCACTGGTTAAGACCACCGGCAGATTTTCGGCTTGGGCTTGGGCGCAATAGTCAGGGTTGGCGTCAATCATCACCACGGCTTCGCCATAATCTTGAATCAAATGGGCCACCGCCCGTCCAAAAGGATTGCAGCCCACAATCATGGCTCCCGTCGCTTCTTTGGACTGCACCTTGAGCCATTGGGCCACCCATCGTGCCGTTAACCCTTGTAAAAAAACGGTCAGCAGAATGGTTAAAAAAACCAACGCTTTGATCGCATCGCCGCCATTAATGCCAGCTTTGGTCAGGGCAATGGAAAACAAAGACGCTACCGAAGCGGCCACAATCCCGCGTGGGGCCACCCAGGCTAAAAACAGTTTTTGCCGCCAGTTCAAATCGCTGTTCCAGGTCGAAACTAGCACGTTTAAGGGACGCACAATGAGCATGAGCCCCAAGACCGCGAACAATCCAGGCCACCCTAGGGCAAATAGCCCATCAATTGATAAATCAGCCGACAGCAAGATGAACAGAATGGAGATGGAGAGCAAACTGAGTTGATTCTTAAAGCGCCGTAGGAGCCGTTCTTCCGGCAGTTCAGCAGAACGCAGCATCATTCCCAGAGACACGGCGGTCATCAGTCCCGACTCGCTAATGAGGGCTTGCGACAGGCCAAAGAGTCCCCAAAGGCCCGCTAGAACGGTGAGGTTGCGTAATTCGTCCGACAAGAACCGCGCTTTTTTGAGGATTTGACTGAGGAGCCATCCCCCCCCGACTCCAAGCAGTCCGCCCAAGGCAAGGCGCGACGCTAAACCACTCAGCACCATGACAAAATCGGCATTGCCTCGAAGGACGATGTTGAGAACCACCACCGCTAGAATGGCACCCACCGGATCGATGAGAACCCCTTCGCCTTCTAACAAGGTGGCCACCCGTCGCTCAGCACCCACCTGTTTTAGGAGCGGGGCTACCACCGTGGGACCTGTGACAACCACTAAAGACGCATAGATAAATGCCAGTTGCCAGGGAAACTCAGCGAACCAATGGGCGACCGCACTGCCGCCCAAAAGGGTAATCAAGGTACCCAGAACCACTAAATTGCGCAGGCTACCGGAAACGGCTTTGATTTCGCGAAAGGTTAGGTTTAGCCCGCCTTCAAACAGAATGATGGCCACCGACAGGGACACGATTACTTCCAACCCCTCGCCTAGGAGGTTAGGGTTCAAGAGGCCGAGGGCACTGGGACCTAAAAGGATGCCCAACAGTAACAGAAAGACAATACTGGGAACCTTGAGAAATGCTGCAATGATTTGCGCCGAAATGCCCGCAACCACGGTCATGACCATCAACAGCGTCAGTTCAAGGTTTCCTTCCATCCAGGGTTTAATCTGCGTTAAACAGAGCGGTAGATAGCTGTGTCGATGACCACGGCAAAAGCACAGGTTAGCAGAAAGGTTTCGCTGGGTGCTAATGCTCAGAACGAGCGGTCACAATTTCTTCTTTAGCGGCCCATTGGGCAATATCCCGTCGCTGGATTGCCGCTGCCATGAGATCGGCAAATTTGTCGGGCGTACAGGCAAATACCGGGATTCCCAACGCCGCAAACTGTGCCGAATGGTGATGATCGAAACAGGGTGCGCCATCGTCGTTGAGGGCCAACAGGGTAATCACTTGAACCCCTGAATTGACCAAGGCTGCTGCCCGCTTGAGCATTCCTTCGGGATTGCCCCCTTCATATAAATCGCTAATGAGCACCAGAATGGTTTCTTGCGGTTGACGAATCAACCCCTGACAGTAGGCGATCGCCTGGTTGATATCGGTGCCGCCCCCGAGTTGGGTGCCAAACAATACTTCGACGGGATCTTGCAACAGATCGGTTAAATCCACGACTGCCGTATCGAACACCACCAACTGTGTGCTCACGGCTGGGAGGGAGGCTAGAACAGCGGCAAAAATACTGGCATAGACCACAGAGGTTGCCATGGAGCCGCTTTGGTCTACGCACAACACAATTTCCCGCAGGGCGGAGCGTTTGCGTCCGTAGCCAATGCGGGTTTCGGGAATGATGGTGCGGTATTGGGGTTGATAGTGGCGCAGATTGGCTCGAATGGTGCGATGCCAGTCGATTTCATGGTGGCGGGGACGGCGGTTGCGAATGGACCGATTTAGACTGCCCATGACGGCCTGTTGCATCGGACTGGCTAGCTTGCGCATCAACTCGTCCACCACCCGTTGCACCACCACCCGCGCCGTATCTTTGGTTTTGCTGGGCATGACCCGACTGAGGGACATTAAATTGGCCACCAGATGCACATCTGGTTCAATGGCTTCCAGGAGTTCTGGTTCTAGCAACATACGCTGCAAGTTCAATCGCTCCAGGGCATCTTGCTGCATAATCCGCACCACTGAGCTGGGGAAGTAGGTGCGGATGTCCCCCAGCCATCGGGCTACACGGGGTGAGGACTGTTCTAGTCCGCCCCGGCGAATGCCGGGTGCGGCGCTGTCGCTCCCCATGTCTGCGTCATACAAATCAGCCAAGGCGCGATCAATGGTCACGTCGTCGCCGCCTAAGCCGATGCCTTGACCGTCTGCGCCCGTTGGCCCTAGACAAGCCTCGGCACTGCCGCCCAAAATCAAACGCCACCGTCGTAACCGTTCTTGATCGGTCATTGTGTCATTCAGGAAAATCTGTAGGTTCGGGAACAGGATGGATTCTTCAAGGATACCCAAGCCCCATTGTTCGCGTCAGGGGTCGAGCCACAGGTGGCAGAGGCGATCGCTTGGGCTTGCGTTGGCCAGACGCGTTAGACAATGCTTGAACTTTAGGCATTGCTGAATGCGCACGGTATTTTGAGCCGGGTCAAGCTGCTTTCTGGATTTGGAGGCGTTGGCAGAGGATAGATGAAACCCGATTTTGGCTAGTTATGTAGGTATTCCGAGACATAAGTATCTCAAACAGTGCGGCGAAATATCCTTAAAAAGCTTGATATACGAGGCATTTATCTATTTTGATTCAAGTTTATATATTTAAATTTTGCCACATATAGCCTATCTAGAGAGGGCATGGTAAAATACCAGGAAGTGTTGGCGAATATGAAACTTAAGGTATTAAGTCATAAATTTACTTAGATCCCAAAGTAAGCCATAAATATAGTTGGGTTTTAATCGAGTATGGGTCAGATTACCCGCCGCTCTGCGGCGAAACATCAAGCTTGCAATCCGAATCCAAGGATTCGAGAGCAAATCCGCTTCAATACCCCGTCTGCTTGAAGTGGGGCTCTTGATTTTGGTTTTCTACACAGGGAGAGTTTTTGATGTCAGGGAAGTATTCCTAGCTTTGTTTGGAGCAGCTTCAATCATTGGCGGTGCCATTGCCGTTTCTTATGCACAAAATCGAGAGTATAAAGCCCAAGGCTGTGCCCAAATGTTTGGGGCCAAGGGTACCACCACCACAAAATATGGTGAAATGAGCGCCGAAATGACTTCACCAACATCCCCCATTACAAATGCTTGGGCTGCTGGTCCAAATGGACTTACTACGCTTAGTCAAGGTGGAATTCCTCATTACATAGAAGCTGGTCCAACCAGAGATTGTTTTAAGGGGCTTAGCTGTAGTACAACTCATCCCTACAGCTCATTTTCAGATAAGTCTGGGCTCAATTCTGATGAAACAGTTGATAGAAAGACTCGTTTTGACAATGTTGTTGACTATCACAGATTCAATGTAAGGTATGTGGGCAATAAAAGATGAGAAGGACGTTGGTGCGATATTACAACTACCCCTGTCAAGGTGAGCAATTGTAATCCTTTGAAGAAACGGGGTCTTCCCTAGGATGAGAAACCACGTTTATCCTAAAACGACAGTCCATTACAA